>DATBVH010000509.1:0-3213 GCA_036515395.1 Candidatus Angelobacter sp. | reverse complement strand
GTGCGGATAAAAATGAGCTGTTTGCCGTCGGGCGACCAGCGCGGCGCAAAATCACGATCAACGCTGGGCGCAACGTAACGCACGCGCTGCTCAACCAAATCAAAGATCGCGATGAACGCATGGTCTTTTCTGCCAGTGCTGAACGCGAGATGCTTCCCGTCAGGCGACCACTGCGGCTCGCTTTCGTCGCCGCGCAATTCCGTAAGCTGGTGCGCGGGCTTGTCGGCAGCAACGTTGGAAATCCACAGATGATTCTTCGGTCCTACCCAAACCGCCGTCAGTCCATCGGGAGAAAGCTGGATGTCCTCGCAGTCTTCTTCACCGCAACCCATATCGCCCAGCAGTCTCGGCTTGCCGGTTTCAACGTCGGCGGCCCACACCTGTTGCTTGGGTTCCTTCGTCTCAGTTGCGGGATTCGCTACGTGACCTTCGCTGCTCACTTCCGATCCGCGCGCATAGACAACCGTCTTGCCGTCCGGCGTGAGCTTTACGGAAAAAATGTCCTGGCCATCGTCGCCCTGGTAATGCGTGACCTGCCGACCGGCAAAGTCAGGCGCATCGGCGATCCAGATATTGCGCTCGCCCTTGCTGTCAAAGACCCAGGCAATGCGGTTTGCTTTTGCCGCCGAAGTCAGCGCCGTCGGAAATGGCGAACTCATCACCTGTTCCAGAGTAAAACTGGGCTTAGTGGAGCTGGGTTGAGTGGAGCTGGGTTTACTGGAGTTGGGCTTTTGCGCGATGGAAGAAGTTGCAAGCAGCAGAATCAGAAGAGTGAATCGAAGGAGTTTCATCAGGCCGACATGATAACAGCCCGCTTACCTGATTTGCCTGAACTTAAGCGCAGATCAACGCGGTTTTTCCAGATAGCCGCTCACCAGCTCTGCGCAGGCTTCCACAAACCGCTGCTCGTCCAACGTAAACGTATCGGCAAAATAGCTGTTGATGTCAATCACTCCATAAAGCGCACCGCGGATAAAGATCGGCACCACCATCTCCGATTTCACCAGCGCCGAGGAAGCCTTATAGCGCGGATCATTCGCCGCGTTGTTCACCACCACGGTCTTCTTGCTGGAAGCTGCATCGCCGCACAGGCCTTTATCCAGTGAAACGCTTTCATGCGGATCAAAGCTGCCCACATGCGGCCCCAGGTTCAGGCTGCCAGGACGCGCCTTGTCCACCAGGTAAAATCCCACCCAGTTATAGCGCGTCATGGTGTCATGCAGCCGCTGGGCGATCCCATCCATCAGCGCGTCCAGCGTGCGCGCCGACTGCGCTACATAGCCGAAATCTTTCAGCAATTCCTGGTGCTTGGACATTTCTCTGAAACGGGCTGCGCGAACTCATGCCCCTGCTGCTTTTATATAGTCAGCAGGCGCGGCAAACAATGTCATTATGGGTTCTCTGCTGGGTCAAGCAACAGCCCCGCCGGAAATTGGGACAGCGACCTCAGCCTAGCGCTTCTTCTCCATATAGTTCCCTACCAGCTGCGCCACCTCTTCCGCAAAGGTCTGCTCCGCTTTGGTGAAGGTATTGGCGAAATAACTTTCAAGATCGAGCTCAGCCACGAGTTCGTGCTTGGCCAGAATAGGGACAACCATGTTCGCCTTCACAATTTCCGATCCGGAAAGATAACGCGGATCATTCGCCACGTCATTCACCACCACGGTTTTTTTCGTAGTGGCTGCAGCCCCGCAAAGCCCTTTATTGATGGGGATACGCGTGTTGGGGCTGAAGCTGCCCACATACGGGCCCACCACCAGCATTCCGGGATCGGCCTTGTCGACCAGATAAAATCCGACCCAGTTGTAGCGGGCCAGTTCACTATGCAGACGCTGTGATATGTGCGTCATCAGGGCGGTTGCGTTCGCCGCTGTATCAGCAAATGATCGGAACTCCTGGAGCAGTTCCTGGTGTTTTGACATTTTTAGTTTTCCTGGGCGTGCAAAAAGATTGTCCCAGTTATACATTTACAGCCACCGCGCAGCAACGTTATTTTGTCGCCGTGACCATCTGATTGCATTAACAAGCCGGCTCACTTCTGTTTCCGCCACGCGTCCAATTTGAAAACATCCGCTTCAGCCTTTACCCTTGACTGGATAACGATTGGGACAGCCTATGAAGATTTCTCGTTTGCGCAACCTCGCAATTGTCGTCGGACTTATATCGATAGCTCTCACCCTCAACGCACAGGACATTGCTTCTTTTGAAAAGCGGATCACCGTCAAGAAGCTGGCCAATGGCCTGACCATCGTGCTCATGGAACGGCCCGAAGCGCCGGTCTTTTCCTTCTATACGCGCGTTGACGCCGGGTCAGTCCAGGAAGTGCTTGGGATCACAGGCCTGGCGCACATGTTTGAGCACATGGCGTTTAAGGGTACGCATGAGATCGGGACCACGAACTGGCCGGCGGAAAAAGTGGCGCTGGAAAAAGTGGAAACCGCCTACGCCGCTTATTTGCATGAAAGGCTGAAAGAAGTTGGTCGCGATGAAAAAAAGATCGCGGAGCTTGAAAAAGCCTGGCAGGAGGCCGTGACTGCCGCTGAAAAGTACGTCGTTCCCAATGAGTTTGGTGAGATTGTGGAAAGCCAGGGCGGAGTGGGGCTGAACGCATCTACGGACCGCGACGAAACCACCTACTTCTATTCGTTTCCGCAGAACCGCCTGGAGCTCTGGGCTTATTTGGAGTCAGAGCGCTTCCTGGAACCGGTGATGCGTGAGTTTTATAAAGAGCGCGACGTGGTTTATGAAGAGCGGCGCATGAGCGTCGATAGCTCTCCTCAGGGCCGGCTTCTGGAGCAGTTTCTGCGCGCCGCATTTATCGCACATCCTTATGGACGCCCCGTGATTGGCTGGCCTTCTGACCTGCGCGCCTTTTCCGCCACTGACGCAATGAATTTCTTCAAGAAATATTACGTTCCTGCCAATATCGTAGTCACGGTGGTGGGCGATCTAAAAGCCGCACAGGCCATGCCAATCATCGAAAAATATTTTGGACGCATCCCGGCGCGTCCCGCGCCTGATCCGCTGCGGACCACGGAACCTCCGCAACAATCCATTCGGAGCATTTTGATCCATGACCCCAGCCAGCCGCTTTATGTTGAAGGCTACCACCGGGGAGATTTCCGCGATCCTGATGATCCCGTGTATGACGTGCTTGCCGACTTGCTTTCCAAAGGCCGCACCTCCCGGCTCTATCGTTCCCTGGTGCGCGAT
>DATBVH010000508.1:0-2782 GCA_036515395.1 Candidatus Angelobacter sp. | reverse complement strand
GCGGACTCGGGAAATGAATCAATACGCTGCATGTGCTCAGAAATTACATTGTGAAATTCCAGGGCTCCGGAAAACAAACTCCCTGACAGTAAAAACAACAAGATTCCGATAATAGAGTAGGTAAATTTTTTCACCATGGTTCGTCCGTCCAATCCGTCTTCAAGTAATTCGCAAAACAGTGCGCGCCCCGGAAGGGCGACATCATCGCGCACTGTTGGCTTCGTGGGTAACTTCAATATATGCACGGCCAGGGCCAACGGAGTTCCCCTAAAATCAAGCACATATGGGGCAAAGTTTAGGTTAATGTGCAAAAGCTTGCAGTAAAGTGCCACAATCGATGGATAGCTGGAACGGACAAGCGCGCAAATCGGGCCGGTTCAGCACTTAAGTCACTGAAAAGGAAGAAAATCCTAATCTTGAGACAAAATGCAAACTTTTTCAGCGATTAAGGCTTCGTGGCTTATAAATTGCACTCTTAAGGTCTTAAGCCTTGTACCTTGGTAGTGGTTCGTTGAGTTCCGCATGGATTGGGTTTTCGCATGGAAGGTATGGAACAATTTTCAACTCGGGCCCTGGATCCACCACAATCCCCAATCTCATCGGGCACCGAATCCTCGCCTCAAGAGCTTGCCATCGGTGATGCCAAGGTACGACCGCCGCACGTGCTGTTCTTGATCGATCATTTGATGGCGCTGGGCGGCGGAGAAACCAACCTGCTCAAAGTTGTCCAGTTGATGCCGCCCGAGTTGGTTCGCTGCTCGATTGCCACCTTTCGCATCAAGCCTGAAATACGACAGGGCATTTCCGTTCCTGTATATGTTTTTCCCTGGAAGCGTTTTTTCCATCTGGATGCCTGGAAAGCAGCTGTCGCGCTGCGAAAACTTATCAGGACGGAAAAGGTAGATATCGTTCAGACCTATTTTGAAAGTTCGAATTTGTGGGGCGGGCTGGTGGCCAAGCTGAGCGGCGCGTTGCTGCTGTCTTCCCGCCGTGACATGGGAATATTGCGCAAGAATAAACATGCATTCGCATATCGCGTGGTCAACCGTCTTTCTGACGGCGTGCTTGCCGTATCAGAAGAGGTCAAAAGATTCTGGGTTGATGCTGACCGAATAAATCCAAATAAGATTACGGTTGTTTATAACGGAGTTGATCTTAAGCACATTGTCGCTGGAAATTCATGCGAGAACCCTTTTGCAGATGCCGATTGGGCCAAAGCCTCACACATTGTCACATGTGTGGCCAACATCCGGAGGGTCAAAGGCATAGATGTACTACTAAGGACAGCGCAACGTGTCTGCCGAGAGTTGCCGAATACCGTCTTTGTAGTTGCGGGCAGCCTTTATGAACGCGACTACTCGGAAGAAATGCAGGCAATGATCCTTTCCCTGGGTCTGGAGAAAAATGTCAAGCTGCTGGGCTTTGTGGGAGATCCTGTTCCGCTGCTCAAGATGAGTGATGCATTCTGTCTGCTTTCACGTAGTGAAGGCTTCAGCAATGCTCTGCTGGAAGCGATGGCATGCGGCATTCCTTCCGTGGTAACGCGGGTGGGCGGCAACCCTGAGGCCATCACTGATGGCGAGAACGGCTTTCTGGTATCGGTTGAAAATGATGCGGCGGCGGCCGATAAACTGCTAACGCTGCTGCGCGATCCTGAGCGGGCCGCCGAGATAGGAGAAAACGGACGCAAGTCCGTCCAAACGCGATTCAGCGCCGATGTGATGATCCAGAAATTGATAGCGGTTTATTATGATCTGCTGGTGGAGAGAAATAAGACGCGATAGAAGCAGCTTTATTTCTTTGCTGCGAAACGCGTTTCTGAAGACGATTTTTCTATGGGCTTAATCTCGGCTGGATGCCAAGCCTTGCCGGGAACCTGATCGCCTCTTTTAAATTTGTTCAAGCGCTTTGACAGCATCTGTGACAGCAAACCTTTAGCTGCGCTCCAGACCACGGCATAGTCAAAGATCAACGGAGAAAAATTGCCTTTTGAATCGACCAGATGGTATTCGCAGACGTTGATGCGGGGAATAAGAAAAGGATTGCAATCACGCGTCCAGACACCAGGTTCTTGATTCAAGAAAGCGAACTTGTACCCCGCCTGCGCCACTAGTTTGCGAACTTGCTCCGAGTGGTCTCCATTGGGATACGAAAATAAATCGCAGGATCCTCCAAGCTTTTGTTGAATGGCTTCGCGCGAGCATGCAATCTCCTGCTCGGCCTGGGCTGCAGGGATCACGGTAAGAATCTCATGCGTGCTGGTGTGTGAGCCAAATGTCACGCCGCTGGCGTGAAGTTCCGCAATCTGCTCCCATGTCATCGTCTTATCCACTGCGGCAGAAGACTCAACAGCGCTGCCGTGGCCCAGTATTTGATTGATACGGCTTTCGCGTTCCACCGCCGGCAGTGCCTTTAGCTTTTCAATGGCCCCTCCAATAGAGGCACCGCGCCGAGAACCGTTGACGGAGGGAATACGATCAAGCGCTGCGGCGGTTCGCTCCGGCCAGAATGGAAGGGCTGTACCGGTTCTTTCCGGCACAATGAAAATGACAAACGGAACACGGTGCTGGGAGGCAATTGGGTAAACCGACTCTGCATTGTCCGCCCATCCATCGTCAAAGGTGATAGCCAGCTTGAGCTTGCCTGCGGGATTCCACTCGGGATCTTGATCCAGGTTGGCAAATTTGCAGTGTTGCGATGTGTATTCTAAGAAGCCAGCAAAGGTCCCCTGGCGAACAATCATTCCGCCCAGCGAAGCAGTCTGTTGCAGTTCAGAATCGGT
>DATBVH010000507.1:0-8861 GCA_036515395.1 Candidatus Angelobacter sp. | reverse complement strand
AAACGAATACGCTTTTTCGTTCTCTCATCACTATCCACGAGAAGCCTCGGCAATCGATCTTGGTCCTCCGTTTCCTCCTTTTCTCCGTCAAAGGTCTTATCGTGTGTCTTTCAGCCAAACCACCACTCGCTGGCGGTTTGGGCCGAAGCGACACAAACAAATGGTTTACAATAAATCCTTCGCAATAATTCAGAGTTTTGGCGTTCAACCGGTAGCACCGGTGGAGTTTGAATGAAGGTAAGTTTTAAGGCAATGTGGCTGCTGGCCAGCCTGGGCATTCTTATGGTCATGGCAGTGGGCTGCAATGATACTTTACGGCAATTTATCGTTCCGGTTCCGTCCCCTTCAGGTGATCCAGGAAGACTGGCGCACGCAATCGTTTTGTCTACTAATCCCGCTACGCCTCCGAACAACAATGGGACTGATATGCACGTTAACGTCTCTGGGGATTCAAGTGTTGGAATTGTCCCCGTGGGATTGAATCCGGTTTTTCTGGGAAAGACTGCAAATCAGGTCTTTATTATTAACAGCGGCAATCCTCCCGCGATCCCTGCCACGGTTTCAATCTACATAGCACTGCTTCCAACGAGCAACGTTTCCACCGTGACGCTGCCTCCTACCAGTTCCGGCCCAGTGGCGGGCGCCACGAGCAGCAGCGGTAATATTTACATCGCTAACCGTTTGAGCAATAACGTGGACTTGATTGCCGGCGGCGTTCTTGCAGTCACGGCTTCCATTCCGGTGGGCAATGAGCCTGTGATGATTGCCGGTAATGGCGCTAACAATAAGATTTTTGTTGTGAATCATGGCAGCAACAACGTTACGGAGATCTCAACGATCGACGATACGGTGATTAAGACTATCCCGGTTGGTTCGCAACCTATATGGGCAGTAATGAGCTCAGACGGCCTGTTTGTGTTTGTGGTGAACCAGGGCGATGGGACCGTAAGCGTAATCGATACGTCACTGGACATTGTTCTGCCCTGTGTTGTTGGCCCTTCTTGCCCGTCTGGGAATGCGATCAAAGTCGGGACTACCGCAGCCTCGTCCCCAAATTTCGCTTTCTATGAGCCCACGCTCAAGCGCGTTTATGTGACCAATACGGGTGAGCAAACAGTCACGGTAATCAAGGCGAATGGAATTGATCTCGGCTCAAATCCTCAGGTGTTGCCGTCGAAAATAGCGGACATTCCGGTCTCAAGTAAGCCGACCTCGATCACAGCGCTGAGTGACGGCACTAAGGCGTATGCGGCACTGGGGAATTGTCCTGCCGGAGTGAATCACCTCACGCTGCCTGATCCTAGCTCCACAAGCAATGCAAGTCATTGTCCCGGCAATCTGGTGAGCGTGATCGATGTAGTTGGCCTGCGGGAAACTGGAACAATCGGCGTTGGCCCAGGCGCAGTCTCAATAGATGCTTCTTCTGATGCCTCGCGCGTTTATGTGATCAGCGCGAATGACGTAACCACTGTTCGCGATGACGTGCATCCTTCCGCGCCATTGCCGGATAGGACTTTCCCCACGCCTTCAATCTCTATCATCAGGACGGCCACGAATTCAGTCCTGGTCACTCCGGTGAATTCGGGCATAGTAAACCGTCCGTTGCCTACGTTTCACGTTCCTCAGCAGGACCCAAATTGCGTATCCACGACTGATCCTAATTTTAATTCTCACGTCCCGCTGCCTTGTCCGCTGCAAACACCATTCGAAGTTCGCACTTTCCCATAATCCGCGGATATGACCCAATAAATTAGGTGGAATAAAATGGGGCGGCTTTTCAGCCGCCCGTTGGAGTTGCTAATGGAAGAGAGAATTCGTTCTTAATTGTCAGTTCGCCGCTTGCGGTTATAGCGCATGGCGATATTCATGAAGATGTTTCCGCTGTCCGTGTCAAAACACATCACCAGCGATTCCTGATCTTCGCTGCTTTTTTCGCCCAGCTCGTCAACGTGGACCACCGGCGGATAAATTTTGAACTTGAATCCCTGATCATTGAGAGCGGTAACGGCGCTGCCAATCACCATGTTGGCCAGTTCGCACACGGTTTCCCGCGCTACTTCATCGCTTTCCTGCACAGGCGATCCGGTGAGATAACTTGCCACTTTGGCGGCAGTCGGCGTATCGATATCGAAGATAACACGCCCTTCGATGTCGCCTTTGATCGTCACCATGGAAGCGATGCCTTTGCGGCGATACGCTTCTTCTTCCATGGTCACGTCTCCCATGCGCGTGGCGCATTGCAGCGTCTCCGCCAGCACGGCATCGGCAGCGTTGATGAACGGCTGAATGAGTTCGATCTTCATCGGACCTCAGCTTCCCTGGGCGGCTGGTGTGGCCACGGCCGCGTCATCGCCCATTACGTACTTGATGACTTCGTAAAGTATTTCCGACTTCACCGGCTTCTGGACAAAGTGACGCGCGCCCTTTTGCAGCGCTGCCACAATGTTTTCCTGATAGCCGACGGAAGACACCATGACGATGCGCGCATTCGGGTGTGAACGCACAATGCGCTCCGCGGCCTCAATGCCTTCCATCTGTGGCATGGTAATGTCCATCAGCACCATGTCAGGCGTGGTTCGGTCGTATTCGGTAATGGCGGTGCAGCCATCGCCGGCTTCGCCAACAATTTCACCGCCAAAAGCTTCAACCATCTTGGCTACGTTCTTGCGCGCAAAGACAGAATCGTCCACCACGAGATAGCGGATCGGCATGCCGTCCTTGCGAATCAGAATTGGAAATGTTTCCATAACTATTCTCCTTGCGACTCCAACTAAACTTTTACTGTTGCTCGAGCAATTTTTTCCGGGTTGCACTGCATAGCCAGCGTGTTGGCCAGCATATCCAGCGGAACAATGCGCATTGCGTGCCCGCGTTCCACAGCTGCCTTGGGCATGCCAAATACGGTGCATGAATCTTCACTCTGCGCGATAGTCAGCGCACCCGCGTCTTTCATCAATCCCAGTCCTTCGGCTCCGTCGTCACCCATGCCTGTCATCAGTACGCCCACGGCACGGCTGCCAAACTCCGCCGCTACTGAGCGAAACAAAATGTCCACTGACGGCCTGTGGCCGTTGGTGCGGGCTTCATCGGAAAGCACAACGGTATTTCCCAGAGGCATGCGCCGGACTTTAATGTGGCGATCTCCGGGACAAATCAGCGCGCGCCCCGCGATCAGCAGGTCGCCGGATTGCGCTTCTTTTACATCGATGGCGCAGGACTCATCCAGCCGACGTGCAAACATTTCCGTAAATCCTTCCGGCATGTGTTGCACCACAACAATGGTTCCGGGAAAATCTCCGGGCAATTGCTGCAACAAATATTGCAGCGCGTTTGGGCCGCCAGTAGAAATTCCAATTGCCACGATCTTGGTAGGCTCGCGTCTCGGTCTTAAAGCTTTCTTTTCCGGTCGAGGCCGGTCGAATGTAAGAGGCGCTGGCGTGTTGCGCACCTTTGTCCTAGCCGCAACCTTGATTTTGCTGATCAGGTCCGCGGCAATTTCGTCCATGTGAGAGGAAGCGGCATCGCGCGGCTTGGCAACAAAATCAAAGGCCCCCAGTGCCAACGCTTTGAAAGTCGCGCTTGCGCCCTCTGTTGTCAACGCGCTCACCACGATCACCGGAACTCGAAACCGTCGTGTGATCTGGCGCAGCGTCTCCAAACCGTCCATGCGCGGCATTTCCAGGTCCAGCGTCACCACGTCAGGACGAAGGTCTTCAATCTTTTTGAGTCCAAAAGCGCCATCCATTGCCGTTCCTACAACTTCGATTTCGCCGTCCCGGGCAAGGATCTGTGGAATCAGCTTTCGCATCAATGCGGAATCATCCACCACCAGGACTCGTAATTTGGTACTCATGCTGTGGCCCCCACCATCTGTAACCTACCTAGCTTTGCAACTACACTTGAGAGATTCAGGATCAGCACCACCGTGCCATCGCCAAGGATGGAAGCGCCGCTGACCAGGTCTGTGGCCACTAAATGATCGTCCATGGCCTTGATGACTAGCTCCTCTTCGCCTACCAAATGGTCCACCACCAGGCCGAACTTGCGTTCGCCCGTGGAAATCACCACCACAAACATCTTTCCTGTTTCCGGCTGGTCTTTTTCCAGCCGATGAAGATGCAGCAACGTAAGCACTTCATTGCGTAGCTGCATTACCTCATGCTGGTCCACGCGATGCAGCGCGCCTTGCGTCGTCCGGGTGATTTCCACCACGGAAGCCAGCGGCACGGCGTATAAGCGATCTCCAACGCGAAACAGCAGCGCCTTGATGATTGCCAGTGTCAGCGGTACTTTCAGGAAGAATGTTGTTCCTTTTCCGGCAGTCGTGCGGATGCTGACTATGCCTTTCAACTTTTCCAGCACGGTCTTCACTACATCCATACCTACGCCGCGACCGGAAATAGACGTAACTTCCAGCGCGGTGCTCAGTCCCGGATGGAAAATGAGATCATTGACGTCGGCTTCGCTCATTACAGCCGCATCACCGGGCTTGATCAGTCCTCGTTCCACCGCTTTTGCTATCAACTTCTCGCGATCGAGGCCTCGCCCGTCGTCCGTTACTTCGATCACAATCTCATTGCCCTGGTGATAAGCGTCAAGGGTTACCGTGCCCTGCGCCGGCTTTCCGTCATTGATGCGCTCCGCCGGGGATTCAATTCCATGATCCACGGCATTGCGTACCAGGTGTGCCAGCGGTTCAGCCAGCATATCCAGAATGCTCTTGTCCAGATCCGTGTCCTGGCCGGTCACGACTAGGTTTACTTCCTTGCCGCAGGATTTGGCCACATCTCGAACCACACGCGGGAATCTGCGGAAAAGGTGTTCCACTGGCACCATGCGGATTTTCATCACCGACTTTTGCAGATCGTTCATGATCCGCGCCTGGAATGCCATGGCATCAGAGA
Source organism: Candidatus Angelobacter sp. (assembly GCA_036515395.1). Taxonomy (GTDB): domain Bacteria; phylum Acidobacteriota; class Terriglobia; order Terriglobales; family Acidobacteriaceae; genus Angelobacter. The sequence goes on along the minus strand of DATBVH010000507.1, from coordinate 3,957 downwards.
AGCGCATTTTCAAAGGATCTTTGGGATAACGCCTTTCAAGTTCGTTGATCGCCTGATGCAGCATGCTCTTGGCGATAATTAGCTCACCCACCAGGTTGAGAACGGAATCAATCTTCTCCGCGTCCACGCGCAGCAGAGTTTCTGACATGCTGGCGAAACTTGCCGGCTGCGTGTCTGGCAGTTGTGCATTGGCGTTCTCAGCTCTTGGTGCTGCAATTTCACGGGCAGACGCATGGGTCCCTGCCGGCGTTTCTTCAGCGCGGATTGTGGCCTCGGTTTCATCTTCCTGCGGAGCTGTTACGTGTTTCACGATATCCAGCACGTCATCCACGTGCTCCTGTGATGCTCCGGTCCTTTGCACCAGGACTTCCGCCACCACTGATGGTATGTGGCACTTCTTCGCGATCCACTCCTGGGAATTGTCGCTGGCAATGGCTGCTTCCACCACGTCCAGATCATTACTGAGTGTGCTCTGGTCCGGCGCAACTGCCAGCAGCTTTCCGCAATCCTGCAGCACATTGCGGATCAACTGCATCGCTGCGCCCCGCATCGGGCACTGCGGTTCAATGGAGAACGCCACGTTATAAACGGTTTCTCCACGGCCCAACGCGTCAGCCACTACCATCTGCTCGTATTCGCTCCACACAAAACGCGCCTGCAGCTTGTAACGCACAGTGTTGGCCGGCTTTCTAGTAAGAGAGACGATCTGTTCCTTCAGTTCTTCTCCGGCTGGCGGTTGCAGGCTGCCGCGATACGCGGAGAGCATGGAACTGAATGTATCGGCGGCAATGAGCACCGCTTCCGCCAAAGCAGCTTTGCTCATTGCGGCAACGTCTGGACGCAAAACATCTTCAAGGGCGTGTGCCAGCTCGCTCAGCTCGGTATAGCCGCATGCCGCTGAATCGCCTTTCAGCGTGTGCACGGTGCGTCGGACTTGCCGCAAAACTTCTTCATCTTCCGGACGCTTCTCCAGCTCCAGCCCCTCTTCATTGAGTGCCTGCAACAGTTCCGTTGCGCTCTCAAAGAAGAGTTCTCGAAGCTCAGCCGCGTGATCGTCAGAGAAGAAACTCACCCTGCCACCTCAATGCGCTGATACGCCGTGCCGTTGTTCTGGTGCAGCATCTTGTATTTGTCTGATAGCCCAAAAAGACTTTCCGCATGGCCGATAAACAGGTAGCCTTCCGCATTCAGGCAGCGATAGAGCTTTTCCACCAGGCGTTTCTGTTCGGCTTCATCAAAGTAAATCATCACGTTGCGGCAGAAGATCACGTCATTGCGCTGCGGTAAAAACTCCGTCTTCAAATTGTGAAAGTCGAAATGAACCAGGTCTTTCAGCCCACGTTTGATCGCATAACGCTCGCCCACCTTGTCGAAATAACGCAGGCGGTACGCGTAGTCCACTGACTCCATCTGGCTTTCTGAATAAACGCCTTCCTGCGCGGTGCGCAGCACCGTGTAGTTGATGTCAGACGCCAGGATCTCCACTTTCCATGGCGGTGGAATCAGCGGCTTGGGGCTTGGCATTTCAAATGGTAGGGGATTGCGAAGATAGTAGTACGCCAGCGCGTCGCACACCTGCATCGCCAGCGTGTATGGTTCTTGTCCCGTGGAACATCCCGCACACCACAGGCGCAGGCTCCAGTCGCGACGCTCCTGTTTCCGTTTCAAGAGTTCTTCTAAAACGTTTTTCTGGAACAATTCAAGCTGGGGTTTGTTGCGAAAGAAGCTGGTTTCATTCACCGTAAGGTTTTCCACCAGCGCGCTCATCTCCGCCTTACCCTGATAGCTGGTGAGCAGGCGATAGTAAGCGTAAAAGGTATCCAGTCCGCAGATCTTCAGCCTGCGTTGCAGGCGGTCCTGCAAAAAATGCGCTCGCCGTTCATCGAAGTACATGCCGCATTCCTGGTACACCAGCGTCTGCAGCAGCTTGTATTCCGGTTCACTGATTTGGATTTGAACACTCGGTGTGGCCATGGTTTCCGTTTTTGTCCTAGGTGCCGATTACAATCCTGCAAAGGCCGCTGCCGCACGCGGTTCACTCACTTCCGCTATCCGCCGCAGCTCGCCCTTTTGCAGGATTCTGTTCAGGTCAATCAAGATGATCAGCCGGCCGTTCAGCTTTCCCACGCCGGTCACGTAGTTGAGTTCGCCCTGATCAAACACGGGCGGCAGTTCGATATCGCTCTCTGGAATCTTCAAAACTTCTGAAGCGCTGTCCACGATCAGCCCCACCAGCTTTCCGTGTACCTCAGTCACCAGTATTCGGTTTTTCTTGGTGGACTTGATGTCTTTTTCCCCAAAACGGCGGCGCAGGTCCACCACGGAAACGATTTTGCCGCGCAGGTTTATCACTCCCTGGACGAAGCCGGGTGAATCCGGGACAGAAGTGATTTCCGGCACGCGCACAATCTCATGCACCAGCGCGATTGGGACGCCAAAAACCTCGCGCCCTACGCGGAAGCCGACAATGTGCATTTCTTTGGACATCGGGTCTCCTTCGGCTTAGTTGTAGTTTCCGCCCGCGCTCGCGGTCGCATATTGCGGCGTTGGCGTACTGCGGCCCGATTGCTCTTCGTTCCGCCGCTGTCCGGCGCGATTATCCCGTTGTGGTTGCATGTTCTCCAGGACAAAGCGGTCCATCGCTTCCAACATGGAACGTGACATCTTCGACATCTGCTCCGCCGAAGCTGCGAGCTCTGTTGATCCGGAAGAGGAACGCTGCACCAGTTCGCGCATCTTTTCCATGGCGCGGACTACAGCTTGCGCTCCCGAAGCCTGTTCTTCCACAGACGAATTGATTTCATGTGTGATTTCGTTGAGCCGCGTAGTGGCCTTGGCAATCTGAGACGACCCATGCGACTGCTCATTGGTTGCAGCGCCGATTTCCTGCGCAAATTTGTAAACTTCAGATACCACGCTGGAAATCTTTTTCAGCGCGCCGCTCAAGTCGCCGCCCAGTGAAAGGCCTTCATTCACAATGGTGGTGCTCTTTTCCATGTTGTCCACGGCCTTGCGCGCTTCTTTCTGAATACTTTGGATCAACTCAGAAATCTCTCGCGTGGACTGGGCTGACTTTTCCGCCAGCTTGCGTACTTCATCGGCTACCACGGCAAAGCCCAGGCCGTGCTCGCCGGCGCGTGCAGCCTCAATCGCCGCATTCAAAGCCAGCAGGTTGGTCTGCTCTGCCAGGTCATCAATTACTTCAATGATTTTTCCAATGTCATCAGCGCGTTGGCCCAGAGCGGAGATGATTTCCGCTGACGATCCAATGGAGGCATTGATGCGGCTCAATCCGTCTGTTGCTTTTTCCATCGTGTTGATTCCGTTATGAACTTCGTCGCGCGAGCGCTGCGAGATATCCAGCAGCACCTTGGCTGTATCGGCGACGCGCTGGATCGATGCCACCATTTCGTCGATGGAAGCTGAGGTCTCGCTCACATTGGAAGCCTGCATCTGCGTGCTCTTCACCATGTTCTGCACGTTGATGCTCATTTCATGCATGGTGCTGGTGACTTCATCAATGGCGGAAGCGGCCTGCACGCTGATTTTGGCTGATTCATCGGAAGCCGAGGCCACCTGGTTGGATCCGCTAGCCACCTGGGCTGCGCTATCGCGCACGTTTTTTACGAGATTGCGCAGGCCGAGCGTCATTTCCCGGAAGGCCTTGCCCAGCGTGTCACGCGAAGAACGAGGGTTAATTTCCACCGAGAGATCGCCGCCGGCAATCGCTTCAGAGATTCCTGCCATCTCGCGCAGATAAAGCACCATATTGTTGAAGGTGCGGGCCAGCTGTGCGACTTCGTCTTCGCCATTGATCTCTACTTTTTGCTCCAGGTCGCCGGTATTGCCAATCTGGCTGGCCACGCTGATTAATTGCGAAAGGGGCGCCGTGATTGATTTCGCTACGCGCCATGAGATCGATCCTGATAGAAGGATCACGATCAGCAGGCCACCCAA
>DATBVH010000506.1:0-6778 GCA_036515395.1 Candidatus Angelobacter sp. | reverse complement strand
CGGAAAATTTTCAATTCCTGCGGTCCCGGTCGGTGCGCTCGTGTTGTTCATTGACGGTTCAACCAGCACACGGCCAGAGACATTCCCGTTCCTTGAATTTTCCATGGTCACTGTCTCAGGCCAGGATAATCATCTAAACGGACCAATTTTCCTTCCACCGCTCGATATGGATAACTCCCAGATCGTAGGCGGTGATGAAGATGTAGTCCTCACGCTCAAAGGCAATCCCGGTGTGGCTTACACCGTGTTCGCGCATTCGGCGAAATTCCCGGATGGTTCCACCACCGGACGGCTGACATTGTCTGCCGTGCATGCAGACAAAGTGCCCATGGCGTTGCCGAATGGGACAACCCCGGCCATCGTAGGCACATTGCAGCCGGCGCGCGTCAAATTCGATCCGCCGATTCGCATTCAGGTGCCGAACACCAGTGGGCTTCTTCCCGGCCAGGTCGCGGAGGTATTTTCCTTTGACCATGATCTGGAACAGTTCGTTTCCGGCGGAACAGCGCGTGTAAGCGAAGATGGTTCAGTAATCGTTTCCGACAAAGGTTTTGGCCTGCGAGTATCGGGATGGCACGCAGTTCCGCCACCCCCACCACCGCCACGATGTGTTGATGGTTGCAAGAGCGATGAATGCTCCACCAAGAAGTGCGTGAATGGGCACTGTGAGTCCACGCCTATCAATGAAGGAAAGGCTTGTGGTGACAAGCAGTGCAGTGAGTCGGTTTGTAAGGCTGGAAAGTGCGTACAAGATCCAAAGAGCATCCAGCCTAATAGCCTCAACTGCGATGATGGCAAAGCCTGCACCGACCATGATCAATGCAACCTGACCGGCCAGTGCGTGGGCGAGAAGATTCCCGACAATATTCCGGTAGAAACCGGGTACTCGACGGAATTCGGCGACAGTGCCGGTCTCAAGAAGGTCGAGGATTTCTTCACGAAGATTTTCGGCGTGCAAGCGCCGGAAGCCAAGATAGTCATTGCAGTCAAAGAAAAGACAACGGGCCAGTGCTGCGAGAAAGAATCAACTGAAGGCCATCCCAAGTTTGAAGACAAGGTGGAAGACTCGCTGCAGGGGAGCCTGGAGGTTCGAGTTGCGCACATCCCGATCTCTCCCTTCCCTGAAATTTCCGGCATCATCACCAAGATCGAGGGCTTTTTGCATACCGACATCGGCTTTTTCGCTGATGTGACCATTGAAGGCGGCGTCACCGGCCAGGAGACAACCAAGAAGTGCGATAACTCGGTGGAAGGTGAGATCAGTGGTAGTGTGGCGGCAAAACTCGCCATAAAGGCGGACTTCACACCGCCCGGCGACATCGTGAAAATCTCCATAGGCGGGGAAGGAGGGCTCTCTCTCAAGATTGGCGGACGTTCAAGCGAGGCCGGAACCCAGATCTTCTTCCAGGGCGGCACGGAGCCTCTCACCGTGGGATACGACATTGAGTTTTTCGGTGGAATTTTCAAAAAGGAACTGAACGTTGAAATTATTCCCGAAGAACCACTGGTTACGGTTTGCAGATTGCACCCCGAAGGCACACCGTGGACCACACTGACAGCTTGCCCTGGGGGCGGTGAATAAGGAGCAGATGCAAATGACTGCCAAATCTGTTTTTGCGTTCGGAATGCTGTTTTGTTGCGCGCTAGGCGTTGGCCAGGCGCCATACAAGACCAGTGTTCCGGAAAAGCAAAAGGTTGTGGAAGATCTTGTTTATTACTACGAGGTGAGCTCTTATACGCCTCCCATTCCGGTGGATGTAACGAAAACAGCCAATGCCAGCACTCCTGAAGGCGCGGCGATGCAATTGCTCGAAGCCATGCACTCCCTGGACTTTGACCGTTGGCTACGGCTGTGGACTCCGGAATCGCAGCAGATGATGAAGAGTCGATACCAGAAGGATGGAACCAGCCCAGAAGTGTTCAAGAGCGGTTGGAGCAAGGCTTTTAACGGACGCAGTGTTACGCTCACAAAAAAAGTTGAAACCGGCCCATACGCGATCATTCTTGCAACATTTTCCCCGACAGGCGGAGCTGCTAGCGCAACGCCGGTACAACCGTTAGACATGGAATTTGTTTTCAAGCAGATCGACGGTGCGTGGATGGCCACGCAGGACTTGGCCGCCGATCCAGTGCTGAACAACTGGAAAAATCCAAATTCGGTTACAAGACGGGTTGTCAGGTCGAAATAGGATAACGAGCTTAAATTATGCGACGACTGGTTCGTAACTATTGCAAATTTGCTTTGGCGCTTGTGGTATCAGCGGCATTTGCCGGAACAACCCTGGGCCAAGATGCGCCAGTGCTTGATGAGCACTGTACGGCGACGATCCAGAACCGCGCGATCCAATTGAACCATGACGGCAGTTTTGCCGTCCCCAATGTTCCTGCCGATCAGACTAAAGCACGAGTAAGGATCGTGTGCCAGAACGCGGACGGTACCGTGACGCGGTATCACTCAAATTACATTACGCTCGATCCGAATCAGCCGCTGGTTGTTGGGCAGTTGACCACCACTACCCTGGATGCAACCCCGGTTACGTTACAACTGATACCCGCGTCAGGCTCAAGCACTCTGCCTACTGTGGGAAGCACGGTGCAAATGGTTGTATTTGCCTCGCTCTCTGACGGTGGCACATCCGAAGTGGGACCGGCGGCGAACGGCACGATTTATCGAAGCTCCAGTCCGACGGTGGCGTCAGTTTCTGCTAATGGTTTAGTCACCGCGCTTTCTCGCGGCACCACAATCATTACAGCCCAGAATGAAGGTGCAACCGCCACCCTGCAGATCGCCGTTAACCCAAGCGACAGCACTTTGGGGGATGGCATTCCCGACTCGTGGAAGATTGCGCACGGTTTTGATCCCAATGATCCCAGTGTCGCCAGCGCGGATACAGACAATGACGGCCTGACTAACCTGCAGGAATTTCAGTTGGGAACGGATCCAAGAAATCCTGACACTGATGGTGACGGCGTTTTAGACGGCGCGGAAGTGAAACGCGGCACCAATCCGTTGAGTGCCGATAGTGATGGCGACGGATTAACAGATGCAGACGAGATCCGCCTGGGCACCGATCCCCTCAATCCGGATACTGATGGCGATGGCATTCCTGATGGAATCGAAGTAAAGCTCGGTCTGAATCCGCTGGTTGCTGATCCCACCAACACAGTGCAGGGACATGTAGTGGACCAAGGCGGAAATCCGGTCGCTGGCGCCAACGTTGTGGTCTTCCGCTTCTTTATCGCAACCACCGATGCAGCCGGCTTCTTCTCCATGACCAAAGTGCCTGCCGACCTGGGTTCGCTTACGGCGGTGGCGCGCACTACGCGAAACAATCAAATTCTTGAAGGATCTTCAGCGCCCAAGTCTGCCGGCGTGGCCAATGCCACTGTCGATTTAGGTACGATCCAAATTGTCGTCAATACCGGGGTAATTGGTGGAAACGTGACCAGCCAGACCGGGAAGCCCGTTGTAGGGGCGCAGATCACTTTGACTTCCGGGGCTGATGTACGCACTGCCGATGCCGATGCCAGCGGTTTTTATCAGATTAACGGCGTTGCTCCTGGCGCATATACGATCATCGCGGTCGATCTTACGGGTGGACTGCGTACCAGATTCAGCGGCAACCTGCCGCCGAATCAATCTGCCAACGTGAACCTGACGCTAACTCCGTCGGGCACGATTCGCGGAACGGCTTTTGGACGCAACGGCACAACGCCTGTAGGCAGCGGCATTAACGTTTCATTGTTTGGTCCAACGTCTCTTACCACCACTACCGATAAACAGGGGCAGTTCCTTTTCGACTTTGTCCCTCTGGGAAGCTTTACCGTTGAAACCAGTGACAGCAACGGCAATCGCGGACGCACCACAGGATTGCTTTCGACCACCAGCCAGGTAGTGGTTTCAAATGTCAGCTTTCTGGGTAAAGGAACTATCTCAGGAGCGGTTGTTGATGGCTCAGGCATTGCTGTACCCAACGCATCGGTAACTCTGACCAGCGGAAGCGCCTTCGGCGGAACAAAAACTGCAGCCACAGATGGCGCAGGTCACTATTCGTTCACTGACATTTTTATTGGCCCATTCACCGTGAATGCAAGCTCGGCAATCAGCCGCCTGGGCGGACATTCATCCGGCACGTTGACCGGCGATGGTCAAACGGCCACGGCCAACATCACTCTGCAGGCCACAGGCAGCATTACCGGAAATGTTTTCCATTTTGGCGGCATCACTGCTGCGAACGGTGCGGTAATTACTTTGTCTGACGGACACACTGCCACTGCGGATGTTCAGGGCCGCTATCGTCTCGACTTGATTCCCGTTGGCAGCTACACAGTTGATGTAACTGACCCGGCCACGGGCGATCGCGGACGCTCAAGCGCCACAATTTCCAGCCAGGACCAGATCGTCCCGACGAATATAACTTTAATCGGCGTCGGTAAAGTGATTGTTACGGTAAAAGATGGCTCGCTCAACCTGGTTTCCGGCGCTCAAGTCCAACTCAATAGCCAGACCATTTTCGGTAGCCGCCAGACAGGATCAACACAGGCGGATGGCACTCTGACTTTTGCTAACGTCCTGGCGGGGAATTTCTCGGTATCCGCGGTCAATCCGCAAACGAATCTCACCGGCTCGGCAAATGGGAATGTGGCCGTTGGCGCAACTACAAACATTGCGGTGCAGTTGCAGTCCTCAGGCACGGTTCAGGGAACTGTTTTTGCATCGAATGGCACAACTACAATTTCCAATATTTCGGTGCAGCTCAGTGGGCCGGTTTCGCGGCAAATATCCACAAACGGTCTCGGCGGCTTCAAGTTTGATATTGTTCCATCCGGTTCTTATCAATTACGCGCCATTGACAGTTCAGGAAACGTCCGGGCTTCGGTAGGCGTTTCGATTTCTACTCAAGACCAGGTAGTTACTCAGAATCTGGTACTCAGCGGCGTTGGCACAATCACTGGAACAGTGCTGAATCCTGACTCCACGCCTGCCGTGTCAACGGGAATAACCTTGGCGATTCAAGGACAATCGCGTAATTTCAGTGTCCTTACTGATGTAAACGGCGTCTATCGCTTCGCTCAGGTGCCTCTTGGCAGCTTTACTGTCAACGCTCGTCGGCAATCGGGATCGCAAGTTCTGCTGGGCCAAAACCAAGGGGTGTTGGCTACCGATGGGGGTACAGTAACGGCAAACATTCAGCTGCTGGCCAACGTCATTCAGCTGCCGTCAACTTTGTTCGATGCCAATAATTTCAATTTCGACCTGACCCAGAGCGGCGCTATTGCCGGCGGCAAGAGCCAGATTTATGGCGGCGACTTTGCTTCTCATCAAGGTGGTTTCCTCTTAGACCTAATCTCGGGTGGATCCGTCAATAGCTTTACGGGGCAGGGCGCCACGCAGGGGCTTGCGTCAACGGAATTGAGCGGGCGGCAGATTGCCATCACGCAGCAGGGACTCGCAGGATTGGATGTTACCCGCAAGGTGTATGTCCCGCAGGACGGCTACTTCGTTCGTTACCTGGAAGTGCTGAAGAACTCTGGTGGCTCTCCAGTCACTGTCGATGTAAGGCTGACCAGCAACTTCCGGTTCATTAGCAAAGTACAGAATGGATTTACATTCAACCGCGAACCGCGCATCATTGCCACATCCAGCGGCGATACGGTTCTGGCGATCTCCGATCCCACGGCGCGCGATCACTGGGTGGCAGTAGATGACGATGAAGATGGAGATCCGTTCACTTCATCGACGAACCTTCCAGCTTCGGCGCATGTTTTTGATGGACCAAACGCGCCACTGGTCGTTTCCGATGCGCAATACAACATCGATTTCAACAATAACTTTGGCCAGCTTACGGAGACGTGGAAGACCGTAACGGTCCCGCCTGGCGGCGAAATTGTGTTCATGCATTTTGCAGCCCAGCAGACCAGCCGGACTGCCGCATTGGCTTCAGCACAGCGGCTCGATCAACTGCCGCCGGAAGCACTGGCGGGATTGTCGCCCACGGAAGTGGCAGCGATTCAGAATTTCGTGGTGCCTACGGGCGGCGTGAGCACGCTAACGCCTTTGCCGTCGATTTCGGGGGGAATCACCGGTCAGGTGCTGGCGGACGACAATATCACGCCAATCCCGGGAGCCAGCATTCAGTTCCAGAGCAATAACGTTTTCTATGGAAGAACTTACCTCGCCAGTTCGGATGGCAACGGCAATTTCGGATTCACTTCAAGCCTGAGCACAACCGGCAGCACCGTTGCGATTCCAGTGGATGCATTCACTCTGCTGGCCACTGATCGGCAGACTGGTTTGGTTTCGCCTACCACATTAGGTAGCTTCCCCTCTGGATTAATCACCGCAATCCAGAATGTGGTGTTTTCCAACAGCGGACTCGTCACCGGAACAGTCAGGCGAGACAATGGCGACGTTGTCAGCTTTGGCAATGTCAGGATTTCCGGCAGCGCTCTTCCACAGGCTGCTGCGGCCAATATCGCCACGGATGGAACGTATAGCTTTGCCGGTGTTCCCCCAGGAAATTACACGCTGCTGGCTACGCTTCCCAATGCTGAAGGTACATCCCTGACAGCTACCGCCACGACACAGGTAGTTCAAGACCAGACCAGCACCGCCGACATTACTTTTGCGCCCACTGGTGGCGTTACAGGTGTCGTGCGACGTACTTCAGGCGAGGTCGTAGTCAATCTCTCTGTGCAATTGCATGGACAGAACCCTGACGGAACTGATCTTTCCCGCCAGGTCCGCACCGATACAGCGGGAGCTTATACTTTCCAG
>DATBVH010000505.1:0-3562 GCA_036515395.1 Candidatus Angelobacter sp. | reverse complement strand
ATCACGGACGCACTGGCCAGGACCGTGAGCGCCTCGCGCCTGCATCCCGGCGCCAGATACATCATGTAGGCAAAAGCCAGCAGAACCAGCGTAAACGACCACCAGGCTGTAGCCAGCGCAAAGCCAATAGAGAGCCCCAGGATCACGATCCGCGGCACCCATTTTTTCGGCGGAGCGTAGAGCGTATGTGCTACGCCAATGGCGGTATAGATCAGTCCCAGGCTACTCCAGGCCAGAAGAATCTCCGGGCCAATATTGCTGCTGATGGTAATCATTGCCGGCGACGTACAATAGAGCGCCAGGGCAACGTATCCGCCATCGTCATCAAACAAGCGACGTGCCACCCACCACAGCGCCGCCCCCAGCCATACACCAAAAATAACGAACGGCAGTCGCAGGAACCAGGGATGCGGAACGGCAAGAGACGCGCTTAACTCTGGCGTAGAAATCTTTCGCGCGAGAGAAATGACTCGTATGGGAAAAGCAGCCACCAACCCTGTGAGCGGAGAAGGGCTTACGGCCTTTTCACCTTTACCCGTAAGTCCCGCGGTGATGTAGCGATATTCCAGGTCAGAAACCTTGCGGGTGCTGGCCACCCAAAGGCATTGCGCCAAAAAAGCCAGCAGCATGAGCCCGGCAAATACCTGCGGCCTGCCAACCCTGAATTCTCTGAGCGCCTGAAACATGAATTCACAGTTGTATCATGCACTCGCGGCGAACGCTCAGCGCATCGTTTACCTCCAGCGTTCCCCATAGAGCAATTAATTCTGATAAAGTTTGCTGTTCTTTCATGCGGAGATCTTTCATTTAAGGATCTTTCATTCGAAGATCATCGTAGGATTGCAGATATGGAGTCGGAATTTTCATCTAGCGCCGTGCCGAGCAAGCTCGCGCTCATCTTCTACAACGACCGCGGCCTGCGCGCCGGGTGGCGGCTGCTGATCTATTGCGGGATGATTTTTGCCCTGGTCCTGGGCGCGGGAGTGATTGCCAAACATGCCAACTCCGGCCATGCCAAGGCCACGCCATCCTCTGATTTCGCGCGCGCGATCTTCCAAGCGATTAGCGAACTAATTGTATTTCTCGTGCTTTTGTTACTGGCATGGATCATGAGCAAGATCGAGCGCCGCAGCGTAGGCGTTTATGGTCTGCCTTTGCAAAGGTCAGCCATTTCCCGCTTTGTTCGTGGATATTTCTTATGGGGATTTCTGCCACTCGCTCTTCTTTTGCTTGTTCTGCGCGCCTTGCACGTCTTTTACTTTGGCAACGTCAGCCCTTTGAACTCTCAGATACTCGGCTGGGGAGCGCTCTGGCTTTTCGTCTTTTTGCTGGTGGGATTCTTTGAAGAGTTCTCATTCCGTGGATATTTTCTTTACACCCTGGCGGATGGAATCGGCTTTTGTCCTGCAGCCATCATTCAAGCCATCTTGTTTGCGCGCGTCCATATGGGAAACGGTGGTGAGACCCGCATTGGAATCATCGCTGCGGGCGTCTTCGCCTTGTTCGCGGTGGCTACGCTTTGGCGTACCGGAAACCTCTGGCTTGCTGTGGGCGCTCATGCGGGATGGGACTGGGGACAATCATTTTTCTTTGGCGTGAATGACAGTGGCCTTCAGGTTCCCGGACACCTTTTGAATCCTCACCTGGCTCAAGGGCCTGACTGGCTCACCGGCGGCACTGTGGGCCCGGAAGGCAGCGTCCTCACGCTGATCTTTTGGGCGCTGATGACTGCGTTTTTCCTGTGGCTCTATCGCAAGCGGCGTGAGCCGTTGTTAGTAATCACTGATGCTAGAAAAAGCTAGCCGCGATCCACGCAGTTTGCGAAATCTCGAAAACCTGAAATTCGCGTTCTTCGCGTGTATTCGCGGCTCTCTCTTGAATCTGCGATTATCTGCCGTAAATCTGCGGCGAACTAAATATCCAGATTCTTCACGTCCAGCGCATTCTCTTCAATGAACTTTCTGCGCGATTCAACATCTTCACCCATCAGCGTGGTAAAGATTACTTCGCAGGCTTCAATATCTTCAGCGCGGACTGAAAGCAGCGTGCGTCGTTCCGGGTCCATGGTGGTTTGCCAGAGCTGTTCTGAACTCATTTCGCCCAGCCCTTTATAGCGTTGCACGCTGTATTCTTTTTTACCTTCAGACAGAACGTAGTCGAACAGTTCGCGAGCAGAGTTTTTCTCCACGCGCTCGGCTTCAATCTTGGTTCTGCGGATTGTGGTTTTCGAAGATTTCTTGGCCGCTTTTTCCAGGTCTTCGCGCTCGGCATCGCTCAGGTCGGCAGAGACATCTTCCGTGCCCTTGCCTGCCACTTCCACAACAAACGGAGGCTCCATGTAAGTTTCAATCTGCTTGAACTTGGCTGTCATCTGGCGATATTCCGGCGTGGACGCCAGGGCCCAGTTGATCTGCCGCTCTGCGCCCTGGGAATCAGTAAACTTTACGCCCCAGACGTTGTGTTCTTCGTCAAAGTAGCTTTCCACCTGCTTAAGTTGCGACTCTTTGGACAGCTTATTGATTTCTTTCAGCAGCCGCTCAATCTTCTTCGGCGGATTCTTCTTGTCGCCTTCAAAGTCTGTCCGCTGAGAGATCCCAAGCCGCGGCAGCCACTCAGTAATTCGTTCATTGCGTATGCGCTTGTCCACCTTGTCAAAAAACACTAGGTACTCATTCAGGGTGGTCATGAATTTAGCCAGAGCCGCACCTTCCAGCTTGGCGGCGCCTTCGCCGTAACGGACCGTCATGCCTTCCGCGGCGCGCCGTACCATTACCCGCACAAACTCGCGATCGTCCTTGATGTACTGCTGCGATTTGCCTTTTTTAATGCCGTAAAGCGGCGGCTGAGCAATGTAAACATTGCCGCGCTTGATCAGCTCATTCATGTGGCGGAAGAAAAACGTGAGCAGAAGCGTACGGATGTGTGCGCCGTCCACGTCAGCGTCCGTCATGATGATGATTTTGTGGTAGCGCGAGCTCTTGACGTCGAAGTCCTCTTCACCGATGCCGGTGCCGATCGCCGTGATGATCGTGCGGATTTCTTCGTTCGACAGCACCTTGTCGATGCGTGCCTTTTCGACATTGATGATCTTGCCGCGCAGCGGCAAAATCGCCTGGAAGTTGCGATTCCGGCCCTGTTTCGCTGAGCCGCCGGCCGAGTCGCCCTCGACGAGATAGAGCTCGCAGAGGCCGGGATCGGTCAGTGTGCAGTCGGCGAGCTTGCCGGGCAGATTCCCGATGTCGAGCGCGGACTTCTTTCTCGTTAGGTCGCGTGCTTTGCGGGCGGCCTCGCGGGCACGCGCCGCCGACACGGCCTTTTCGACGATGATGTTCGCCGAGCGCGGATGCTCGTCGAGATAGGAGCCGAGCCACTCGTTGACAACGGTCTTCACCGCCGATTCCACTTCCGAGTTGCCGAGCTTCGTCTTGGTCTGGCCCTCGAACTGCGGCTCGCGGACCTTGATCGATAGGACGGCCGTTAGGCCTTCGCGAACATCATCTCCAGAAAGTGTGAAATCCGCTTTCTTGAGGAAGCCGCCCTTCTACGCGTACTGGTTGATGAC
>DATBVH010000504.1:0-9383 GCA_036515395.1 Candidatus Angelobacter sp. | reverse complement strand
AATGCATTGGCAATGAACTGCATAGACGGGACCACCTGGTTGGCCGGCGTGCCTTTGAGCACCTGAATATTCTTGAAAACCTGCTCGGCCGGATTTGCGCTGTCCTCAGGCGAAGGTCCTGCCGCCCTTTGTGCGCGCGCGGAACACGCTGCAAGAAAAATAATGGCCACTGTGCAATGAAAGACGGTCCTGTTCATGTAGTTCCTTTTGGTGATTTTTTGAATGCCAAGTGTAAATGATCGATTCGTTTGAGAGGCCATAATAAGCGAGTCATAAGATGAAGCTCGAAAACAATGTTATCTACCGTCGTTTTTCCGCCGCGAATAGTTCATTCCGCATTTCCGGCAGCGTCTTGCCTTTCCAGTGCTGCGTAAAGTTTTCCACTGTCATCAGCGTGCGTGGGTACATATGGTCCACATACATTGTTCCGGCAAGGTGGTCAATCTCATGCTGCAAGATGCGCGCATACCAGCCGCTGGCTTCAATCACTTTGGCTTCACCCTTTTCATCTACGCATTCCACGCGGACGCTGCGCGCCCGTGGTGTAAGCGCCATCAGGTTCTCCAGGCTCAGGCAACCTTCAAAATATTCAACGCGCTCTTCGCCCAGCAGCGTAATTTTGGGATTGATGATCACGTGGAATGGCACGGATTGCCGCTCGCGTTCCGCCAGTTGTTCCGGCGTCCAGTCCTTGATGTATTCCGGACGGTCCTCAATCACCGCCAGCTGAATTCCCTGCCCGATCTGCGGCGCGGCCAGCCCAACTCCAGGCGCGGCATGCATGGTCTCTTTCATCTGCTCAATCAGTTCGCGGATTTCGCGGCTGCGGATCTCATTCGGCCGCAATGCCCGCGCAGGCCTACGCAACACTGGGTCTCCGGCTTGAACGATGGTGAGTGGCACTGGAACTCCTGAACGAAAGCGAGTTTCGAAAGCCGATATTCTACACGCATCGGAAGATTCTCAAAATCGCCGAGACTCACCGCGGATTTACGCGGATGATCGCGGATAGAAAAATCGCAATCGTCCTGGGACCTGGCTCCCGGTCTTAATCCGCGTGAATCAGCTTTGATCCGCGGTAAGACTCCGTGGCTTTTCTCCGTGCTCCGCGTGGCTGATTTGAACAATTACCAAGACCATCCGTCTTATCCGTGTTCATCCGTGGTAAGGTTTTGCTCCCTGATCTTCTCCGCGTCTCCGCGCCTCCGGTGATAATAGTTTCCCGACACGTGCGATTCCGGCGATCACGCGTGATCACGGCGCTTATATTGCTTTAGAAAAAAGCAGGAGAGAGAAAATCTCTCCTGCTTCAGGAGTGCTTGCTTATTTTGGGGCAGGAGCAGGGTTTGGAGCTGCTGCGGGAGCAGGGGTTGAAGCTGCTGAAGCAGCAGTTTCCGGAGCAGGACCAAGCGAGGCAACCTGCACGTCCTCATCTACATAAGCTTTGATCGAGGTGCCTTCTTTCGCTTCCGCCTGTTTGCCATGCTTCATGAATCCCAGTACGCCGAAGGCAAGTACCAGCCCGACAGTCGCTCCTGTCTTGTTATCGCCATTCTTGGCTTGAACACCGCGCAGCTTTACTCTGGTATCGCCTGCCTTCAGGTATTCCAGGCGAAGGTTTAGTTCTCCGCCTTTGCCCGCCATGCCTGCCTTCTTGGCATTCGATACTGTAGCTACTGCCCGGGAACCTTTCTTGGCAACTAAGGCGTTACCAACGATCAAGTCCTGGTCCAGAACCAGTTCGACGCTGTCTCCTGTAGCAGCGGTCTTTGAGCTTACAGCCTGGGCAAGCTTCAGATTTACGTCCGTTCCTTCTTTGAGCGTCACTTTGGCAGGCTCGGCAGACGTCGCTAGAGCTGTCTGGCCGGCTGCCGGCGCAGGTGTTGATGTTTCTGATGTTGGTGTAGCTTGTTGTGCGGCCATTCCAGGTGCATAAACAGCCACTAGACTGAACATACTGACGATTGCAAAAATCTTCCGAAGAAGTTGCATTGGCTCTCCTCTTGTGTTGATTTGTACTCCCAACCCCCTTACATAGTGTTCAAGGAGAGAAAAACGTATCAAGATATTGCGGATTTCTTCGTTCAAATCAGCGTTATCAGCGGCAAAAGAGGTTCGCCTTGGTCGCGGGGGTACACGTCACTCGCGGCCTCAGCGTTATTCCGCTGTAAAATTCCTTTGACTTTTCTCCGTACCGGGCGCGGCTGATTTTGAATTCGGCGTTCAATTTGGCGTCAAGCGATCTTGCGCCGTACCACCGTCCGACGTTTGGCTTTAGGGCGAGGTTTCTCCGAGACAACTGTATCGACTACCGCACCGGGAACATGGCGCTTGATTCTGCGCTTGGTTGAGGTAGCGGTTCCATCAAGGGTTTCAGGTGTGTCACCAAACAAGGCGCTCATATAGGCTGCTCGGCATTCGTCACAGCAGAAGTGGACTGCGAGCGCCTCCACGGCGCGAGGGCGGTCCCAGGAACTGGCAATGGAAATCTCACGGCGCGCCGATGTGACGCCAATATTCTCTGCGGCAAAACCAAGAATCCAAGTCTCGTCGTCTCCTTTTAAACGCCCGCAACTTTCACACTGAAAGCGAACCATGGTGCACCTCTAATTTTTTAGATGGGCAGGTTAAAGGCTGGTTTGCTTGAGAAAGCGGGGGCAGCTTGGGATACTCGCGATCAGAAAAGCTGTTCGCCGCAGATTTGCGCACGGGAGCGAAGTGGATAAAAAAAGTTTTTCTTCGTTGAGCAATTGTTCGCGCGCATTCGATGTGCATCCGCGCGCTAATGATGTGAGGAATGATTAGTGGATGTTAGCGCAGCCATCCACCGCGAGCGCGAAGAGTACGGCGAGCGCGGCTGAGAGTAGAACGGTCCAGCCAATGCTGTGCATCCAGGTCCGCAACATGGGAACAAGACTCTTTTGGATTTGGTTCTGATTGACTGCTGAGTCACTGTGAGTCATGGCATTTGGCCTCCGCTGCAGTAGCAGCGGTATGTGTAAAAGCAACTGGGCTACCGGCGCATAACTCATTGATTTGAAGAGGTTTAGAGAGTCTATTGATGCGCAAAAACGTGGGCATGGTTAGACACTGTGGCTGCCCGCATACAGATTCGGGAGAAAGATATTCGACGCAGAAGCCTAGAGGCCTGACACATCAAAAAATCAACTTAGCCGCTGCAGATTTTTATAAGATGTCCACAGCAGTAAACAGGCCGGTTTCGATTTTCAATCATCCGTGTTCGGCAATTATGAAAATCCTTCTCATCGGCGGCACGGGTTTCATCGGACCATCTACCGTCAAAGCTCTGCAACAAGCAGGACATCACGTCACCATCTTTCATCGCGGCAAAACCGTCGCGCCTGTTGGCACTGAAGAAATTCTTGGCGATCGCCAGTTTCTCCAGGACCATCAACCTGAATTCCGGCGGCAGAAATTTGATGTAGTCGTCGATTTCGTTCTCAGCTCCGGCCGTCAGGCGCAGCAACTCATGGATACTTTTCGCGGCATCGTCGGCCACATCGTCGCGCTCAGCAGCATGGACGTATATCGAGCCTGGGGCGTGTTTCACAGCATGGAACCCGGCGGTTTGCAGCAATTGCCGCTCACGGAAGATTCCGAGCTCAGGACAAGCCGAAACACGTATCCGCCTGAAGCGCTCAACCGGCTCCGTACCACTATCTATCCCTGGATTGATGATGAGTATGACAAAATCCCCGTCGAACAAGCTGTCCTGGGCGACCGCAAACTGCCCGGAACGATATTGCGACTGCCCATGATTTATGGCCCGGGCGATCCCGTGCATCGGTTCCATTCAATATTGAAGCGCATAGACGATGGCCGCAAGCAAATCATCTTTGCCGATGATGTCGCGCCGTTGCGTACGCCTCGCGGCTATGTAGAGGATGTAGGTTCGGCCGTGGCTCTGGCCGCAACTTCACCTCAGGCCTCTGGGCGCATTTACAACGTTTGTGAAGCCGAGTCTTTCGGCGAGCTCGACTGGGCGCGCAAAATTGCCGCAGCCACCAATTGGACAGGCGAGTTCGTCGTGCTGCCGCATGATCGCACTCCCAAGCACCTGCTCTGGCCCGGCAACACCGCGCAACACGTAGTGGCATCCTCTGAACGCATACGCAAAGACCTTGGCTATCGCGAGCTGCTGCCGCGTGATGAAGCAATCCGGCGGACAATCGAATGGGAAAGAGCAAATCCGCCTGCCGCTCCGCCTGCTCAATTCGACTATGCTGCTGAAGACGCAGCGCTGGCTGAGTTCAAGCCACGGCTTGAGAGCCGCATAAGTCCAGGAATCTAGATATCGGGTCTTTCACAACACTGGCGCGCACTTGCGGCTAAGTACCGAATACTAAGTACCGCTCCTTTGCGCCCTTCGCGTCCTTTGCGGTAACTTCTAAAGAATGCTTTCCATCCGCAAAGCCACGGCCCATGACGCGCCTCTGATTCTCGACTTTATTAGGCGTCTGGCGGAGTATGAACGCGAACCGGACGCCGTGGCCGCGACAGAAGCAGACCTCATCCGCGACGGCTTTGGCTCCGAACCCAAGTATCGGTGCCTGATCGCCGAATGGGACGGCGCTCCGGCTGGCTTCGCGCTTTTTCACTACAACTACTCCACTTGGCGTGGTCACCCGGGACTCTATCTTGAAGACCTTTTTGTGCGGGTGGAGATGCGCGGTAAAGGCATTGGCAAAGCGCTGCTTCAGTGCCTGGCCCAGATTGCCTTGGAGGAAAATTGCTATGGCCTGCGATGGATGGTGTTGGAGTGGAACGATCCTGCGCTGAAATTCTATGAGTCGCTTGGAGCGGAGCTTTTAGGCGAATGGGAGACTATGCTGCTGCGCGGCGAGCCGCTGCAGCGGCTTGCCGGTGTCAGCGTCTAGCGATTCGCTTGCGAATCGCGGGCCCCAGCCCAGGACTTTAGTCCTGGGTGAGCGCAGCGAATAAAGACGTCATCGCACAGCGATGAACCTTTTGCAGACCCGTTAAAAGAAGTGACCATGAAAATCAAAATCATCGGCGCCGGACTGGCCGGCTGTGAAGCGGCTTGGCAATGCGCGCGGCGTGGGGTTGCAGTTGAACTGTTTGAAATGCGCCCGGTGAAATCAACTCCCGCGCACCAGACGGACAAATTCGCCGAGCTGGTCTGCTCCAATTCGCTGAAGTCAGAAAGTGAGAACACCGCGCCCTGGCTGTTGAAAGAAGAAATGCGGCGCGTGGATTCGCTGCTGCTGCGGATCGCCAAAGATACCAGCGTTCCTGCCGGACACGCGTTGGCTGTAGATCGGGAGACCTTCGCAGCCAAAGTCACAGAAGCAATCTCTGCCGAACCCAATATCAAGGTCATCCGCCAGGAAGTTGCGCACATCACTGAAGCCGATGGCCTCACCATCGTCGCCACCGGACCGCTCACATCAGATGCGCTCTCGCTGGATATTGCGCGCCTCTCCGGCAGCGATCATCTCTGCTTTTACGATTCCATCAGCCCCATTGTTGAAGCCGACTCCATTGACATGAGCAAGGTCTACATGGCCGCGCGTTACGGCAAAGGCACAGCGGACTACATCAATTGTCCTTTCACCAAAGAAGAATACGACCGCTTTATTGATGCCTTGACTTCGGCTGAAATGGTGGAGGGTCATGACTGGGAGAATCTGAACTATTTTGAGGGCTGCCTGCCCATCGAAGAGATTGCGCGGCGTGGGCGCGATACTCTGCGCTTTGGCCCAATGAAGCCGGTCGGTTTGGACGATCCCCGTACCGGAAAGTGGCCCTATGCGGTGGTGCAACTGCGACAGGAAAACTTGCGCGCCGACTCGTACAACTTGGTCGGCTTTCAAAATCATTTGAAGTATGGCGACCAGGCGCATGTCTTACGGCTGATTCCCGGTCTTGAAAACGCAAAGTTCGTGCGCTACGGGCAGATCCATCGCAATACTTATATCAACGCGCCAACGCTGCTCGCGGAGTTGCTCAACCTCAGGCAACATCCCAACGTCTTTTTTGCCGGACAGATTTCCGGCGTGGAAGGCTATACAGAATCCATTGCCATGGGAATGCTGGCAGGCATTCAGGTAGCGCGCATCGCACAAGGATTGCCAGCGGTCCCTCCCCCACGCGAGACTGCGCTGGGCTCACTGGTGCATTACATCTGCCATGCCGAGAGTAAAAGTTTTCAGCCGGCTAACATCACATTTGATCTGCTGCCGCAACTGGATGAAGCCACGCGAAGCCGCGTGCGTGACAAGAAGCTGCGCCACAAGATGGTTTGTGAAAAGGCGCTGGAGAAACTGGCATCTTGGCTGCAGGCGACTACTGCGGCAGGCTTGCAAGCTCCTGCTGACACCTTCGCACCACCGGTACCACAAGGTCCGTAGTCATCGTACTGTTATTCAGAGCGAAGAGCTCGTATGGGGTCAACGCGCGAAGCTCGCCATGCCGGCGCCCAGCATGCGGCCATGGTCACCAGCAGAACAGCCAGAGGAACAACAATAAACGTTGCTGGATTAGGTTTGCCCAGGCCAATCAATCCCGCAGCCAATGCCTTGCCTACAATCAGGCTGAGCATTCCGCCCACGCCAATGCCAATGCAAGCCAGTACAAAACCCTGGCGCAGGACCATTTTTATTACGTCCATGCGAGCTGCGCCAATGGCAATGCGCACGCCGATTTCACGCGTACGTCGCGCTACCGAATAAGACACAAGCCCGTAAATGCCGATCAGCGCGAGCAAGAGCCCGATCAGCCCCATCGTTATTACCATCTGGGTGATCATCAGCGGTGTATCGATGGCGCGCATTTTGTAAAAATTGCCAAACGTGCGCACGTTGTACATGGGCTGATTAGGATCCATTGATCTAACAATTTCCCGTAGCGGCGCGGCCAGCAGCGCCGGATCGCCGGAGCTTTCCGTAAGCAGCACCATGCGTGTTCCGCCTTCTTGCGCGAACGGCAGGTAGAAATAGCGGTACTGGGACTCACCAATGAACAAGTACTTTGAATTGCGAGCCACGCCCACCACCTGCACAAGCTTGCCTTTGCTGTTGTCCAGACGAATGCGCTTGCCCAGCGGATCCTGGCCAGGCCAGAAGCGCCCGGCAAATTCCTGGTTCACGATTGCTACCGGCGTTGAATCGGCCTTGTCATCGGAAGCAAACCCGCGACCGCTGACAATCGGAATCTTCATGGTGTCAAAATAATGCTCATCGACAACATCAAACAGTAAAGACACGCTTTCCTGCCCTTTGGGCGCCTGATAGCCATCAGGAATCACCTCGCGACTCGGCTGATTGTTGCCGAATGGAACTGCCGCGGTAAGTGCGGTCGAACGGACTGCGGGCAGCACGCGAACGCGATCTTTGATACCGCGATAAAACGCTACCGTTTTTTCCGGAGTGTAGCGCACCAGAGACGTATCGAATTCAGTGATCAAGAGGTGGTCTGTGCGGAAGCCCGGGCTGGCAACCAGCGTCTTGCGGAATCCATCGAGCAACATTCCGGAAGCCACCAGCAGGACCATCGAGAGCGCGATCTGGACGATGACGAGACTGTTGCGGCCAAGAGTGCGCTTTCGTCCAGACATATTGCTCTCTGAGCTTTTCAACGCGGAGACCAGCTCGGTTTTCAGGCTTTGGAATGCAGGCGCCAAACCAAATACAAGAACGCTGAATAACGAAGCGATCAGGCTGAAGATCAACACGCGCTGATCAAGCTGAGGAGAAATCACGATAGGAAGATCTGAAGGAATTGGAATGGTTTGCAGGAAGCGAATGCCGCCGTAAGCGAAGGCCAGGCCAATGGCGCCGCCAAGCAGGGCGAGCACCACATTTTCCCCAAACAATTGGCGCAGGAGCTTGGTACGGCTCACGCCCAGAGCAATGCGCACGGCAATTTCGCGAGTGCGCCCGCGCGCGCGTCCCAGCAGCAGGTTGGCCACATTGGCACATGCAATCAACAGCACTACGGAGACCAGCGCCATCAACATGGTGACCAGAATTGCGTCAACTGAATCCTGCGCGATGCGGGACTGAAGTTGCGTGCGCACCATCATCTTGCCATTGCGCCCATCTGCCGGAAATCGCTCTTGTAGGCCTTTCCACATCGTAACCATCTCAGCTTGCGCCTGGCTTACAGAAATCCCTTGCTTGAGCCGGCCATAAAGGGTGAAGCTGTAGTCGGCACGGTTTTCCATTGGGTCTTTGGCAGCGCCGTTCAATTGCTGGGTCAGTACCGCGGGAACCATGAAGGATGGGCGTATGTACTGGTCCACGCCGGTAAATGCTTTGGGAGTTACGCCGACGATGGTGAAGTCCGTGCCGGAAATCCGTATGGTGCGACCCAGAACTTCCTTATCTCCGTTGAACTGGTCCTGCCAGAAGCCGTAGCAAAGCACAACGGCGGGTGCCCCGCCCTTGATCGTCTCTTCCGGCAGAAAGCTGCGGCCGAGCGTGGGCTGAATGCCCAGCACGGAAAAGAAATTATCACTCACCTCAAGCCCTGCGCGCATTTGCGGGACTTCATTCGTGCTGCGTGCCAGACTGAAAGTCGCCAACTGGAAGGCTGCAATCCCATCAAATGACTTTGTGGTAGACCGCAGATCGCGATAGTCCGCGTAAGAAAAGTTGCCCAGATCGCCGCCCGGGGTATCCAGGTTCAGGGCCATCACAGAGGGGGGATCGGTTACGGCAAGCGGCCGGAACAAAAGAGCGTCAGCCAAGCTAAATATGGCGGCATTGGCGCCAATCCCCAGAGCCAGTGATAGAACGGCAATTGAGGTGAAGCCCGGACTGCGGGCGATCATACGGAAGGCATGGCGAATTTCCTGCAGCATAGGGAGTATGACGAAGCAAAAAGAGAAATGTTCCATGGAAATCGGGCCTTAAGTCGTTTTTAAGTGGCAAGAGACCCAAATATGCCACGATCTCCTTAGCGGCGCTTTGACTTCTTCTTGGGCCCCAGCTCAACTTTCGTCCTGGGACGATTCTTGATCCAGATGGGCGTGCCCACAAAGCCAAACTTCTGCCGGATCTGGTTTTGCAGAAACCGTTCATAGGAAAAGTGCAGCTTCACGTCTTTATCAGTAAAAAGAATGAACGTCGGCGGAGAAGCGTAAGCCTGTGTCATGTAAAAGATCTTTACCTGCTGGCGGTGCGGGACGGAGGCGCGGGTGAAGTCCACCGACTCCAGGAATTTGTTCATCTGGGCAGTGCCGATGCGCTTGCGCCTTTCTCTGGCCACCAGTTCCAGAGCGCGGAAAATCTTGTCAATGTTCTTGCCCGCCGCCGCCGAGACAAACACCATAGGCGCGTAGTCCAGAAATTTCAAGGCGCGCCGCGCCTGCTTCTCATAAAGCTCGCGATCGGCAGGGG
>DATBVH010000503.1:0-4297 GCA_036515395.1 Candidatus Angelobacter sp. | reverse complement strand
ATTCCTGCAAGCGCTGGACAGCTTGCTGGTGCTGCTTCTGAATCTGCGTGAAGATGGGAGCGAAATCGTTGTTGTCGGCGCGTGCGCCACGGGAAAGAGACAAAGTAGCGGCACCCGCGAGAGCACCTTGCAGGAAGTTTCTCCGGTTCATGAGCGGAGAGCATAATCGCAAACGGAAATTTCGTCTAGCTCCGCATCGGAGCTGGCGCAGGCATAGACTGCAATGGCACTGCGCAGCCCATTTTGTAAAAAGTTGAGCGCGTTCAATCTGCTGCGTTTACTTCCGGGTTCCGTTGGCAGGTGCGTGCCCCGCCCAACACCAGTGCACAGAGACGGTCGACGAACTGCGGTGTCAGTTCGTCATGCTTGATGAGGAACCTCATGTAAATGGGCCCGTACAGCGAGTCCAGCAGAAGGTCGCGGTCAACGTCTGCACGGAGTTCGCCCCGGGCGATCGCGCGGTCAAGCGTCGCGTAGGCTTCGCGGCGCCTCGGCATTAGAAAGCGCTCGCGGAAGGCCGCCGTCAGCGTATGGTCACTCTGGCCCGCGGCAAGGATCGCCGACACAATACGCCCTCTTGGACTGCGAAAGATCTTTATCAGCCTCTGCATTTGCTGGCTCATATCGGTAAACACTGATCCGGTATCGGGGAAATGCAGTCGGTTGACGGTGCTGGTGGCAAATGCGTCGGCAATAAGGGCGGCCTTATCTGGCCACCAGCGATACACGGTGGCTTTGCCGACTCCGGCCCGCTCCGCCAGTCCCTCAATGGTGAAGTGGGAAAATCCAGCTTCTCCCAGGACATGGAGAGTTGTGCGCAGAATGTTCACCCGCGCTTGCTCGCTTCGCGGTCGTCCGGGCGAGCGTTTTTCGCGGGCACTCGCGCCCTTGTCCGCGGCTGAGCGCTTTTTGCGCATGGTGCTACGCTAACATATAATCGAGCGCATTATTCCGGAATCCGATACGCGCAGTATCGAATCTAAGTTGTCATTGAGCAGGGCTTGGGGGTGGTGTTTCTGTTCGAAGCGGGAGTGGTCTTAATTCATGTGGATTGTTGCGTTAGCCCTAAGGCGGCCTTATACATTCGTCGTGATGGCGCTGGTGATCCTGATCCTGACGCCGATCACGATCCTGCGCACACCCACCGACATCTTCCCGGACATCGACATTCCGGTCGTTTCAGTCGTCTGGTTTTATTCAGGTATGTCGCCCGAGGACATGGCGAACCGGATCGTCTCCAACTCCGAGCGCGGCATCACGACCACGGTAAACGACATCGAGCACATGGAATCCCAGTCTGTGTTTGGCTTGGGAATCATCAAAGTGTTCTTCCGTCCCGGCACCAACGTACAGGGAGCGATCGCGCAGATCACGGCTATCAGTCAAACAATTGTGCGTGGCATGCCGCCCGGAACTACGCCCCCACTGATCATCTCCTATAGCGCGTCGACCACGCCCATCATCCAGCTTGGCTTAAGCAGCAAGACTCTGCCTGAGCAGGAACTGTTTGATCTTGGGCAGAACTTCCTGCGGACTTATCTTGCCACTGTGCCAGGCGCCGCAACTCCTTACCCGTATGGAGGCAAACTGCGCCAGATCCAGGTCGATCTGGATATGGCCAAACTGCAGGCCTACGGCCTCTCTCCGAACGATATCGTAGCGGCCGTTAATGCTCAAAACGTGATCTTGCCTTCAGGGACGCTGAAACTCGGCCCTATCGAGTACAGCGTGGAGATGAACGGAACGCCGCAGACCATCGCTGAACTGAACGATCTCCCGGTAAAGACGACGAACGGCTCTACGCTCTACATGCGCGATGTGGCGCATATCCGGGACGGATTTGCGCCCCAGACGAATATCGTGCGTCAGGACGGCAACCGTGGCGCTCTGATGTCGATTTACAAGAACGGCAAAGCGTCCACATTGCAGATCGTGGCAGGGGTGAAGGGCATCGTGCAGCAGGCTGCACAGTCCCTGCCGCCGGAGCTTAAAATCTCCGCTTTGTTTGATCAGTCGCTGTTTGTCAGGGGATCCATTTACGGAGTTTTGCGTGAGGGGATCATCGCCGCTGCGCTCACTGCCGTCATGATCCTCATTTTTCTAGGCGACTGGCGGCCAACCATTGTCATCTCCATCTCGATTCCACTTTCGATCTTTGTCTCCATCATTCTTCTGGGCGCGATCGGAGAGACGATCAACATCATGACCCTGGGAGGTCTGGCGCTCGCAGTCGGCATTCTCGTGGATGATGCGACGGTGGAAATCGAAAACATCGAACGCAATCTGGCTATGGGCAAGGAGATGCGTCAGGCCATTCTTGACGGCGCGCAGCAGATTGCCGTACCCGCACTGGTCTCTACCCTGAGTATCTGCATCGTGTTTGTGCCGATGTTTTTCCTGACCGGAGTCGCCAAATTCCTGTTTGTGCCGCTTGCCGAGGCAGTGAGCTTCGCCATGCTGGCAAGTTATCTTCTATCGCGCACTCTGATTCCTACACTGGTCATGTACATCATGCGCGGTCATGAACACCGGGCGGAAGCGCCTCGCTCTGTTTTGGGGCGCTTCCAGCGGGGCTTTGAGCGCAAGTTTGAAGATTTTCGCCGTGGATACGAAGCATTGTTAGAAACGACTCTCGCACATCGCGGAGTTTTTGCGTTTTGCTTTCTGCTTTTCTGTGTGTTCTCGCTTGGCCTGCTCACGTTCCTGGGGCAGGACTTCTTCCCCCAGGTAGATGCGGGGCTACTGCGGCTGCATGTGCGCGCTCGCGCCGGACTTCGCGTTGAAGAAACAGCGCGCCTTTGCGATGAAATTGAAACTTTCTTGCGAGAACAGATTCCACAAAACCAGCTGCAAACGGTGCTCGACAACATCGGACTGCCGAACTCGGGCATTAACCAGTCTTACAGTTCCAACGGAACCATTGGGACGAGCGATGCCGAAATCCTGATTGGACTGAATCCGGAGCATCATCCGCCGACAGCAGAACTGATGCGGCACCTGCGGCAGGTTCTTCCTCAGCAATTTCCCGGCACTGAGTTCTTTTTCCAGCCTGCCGACATCGTTACCCAGATTTTGAATTTTGGATTGCCGGCTCCGATCGATGTGCAGGTGGTCGGAACAAACATGCAGCAGAACTACAGTATCGCGCAAAGCATTGCGAACCGGATGCGGCACATTCCTGGGGCCGCCGATGTGCACGTGCAGCAGATGCTTTCACTGCCCACGCTCCACATGGATATCCAGCGCACGCGCGTCACCCAGGTGGGGCTAACAGCGCGTGATGTGGCGCAGAGCGCACTGATTTCGTTGAGCGGCAGCTTTCAAACTTCGCCCAACTTCTGGCTCAATCCGCGAAATCTGGTCACCTATCAAATTGCTGTGCAGGCTCCGCAATATCGGATGACCGACCTGCAGGACCTCATGAATATCCCCGTTATTTCGCAGCAAGGTTCACAGTTGATGGGCAATCTGGTGCAGCTGGCGCCTTCGGTCCGGGCGGCCACAGTAAATCACTTCAACGTGCAGCCCGTGATGGATGTTTATGCCAGCACGCAAGATCGCGATTTGGGCGCGGTGGCAGCGGATACCGACAAGATCCTTAAAGAATTCGAGACTCAGCTGCCACGTGGCACTCACCTGGTTTTGCGCGGCCAGGTTGCAACCATGCGCTCTTCCTTTTGGGGGCTGGGCGTAGGATTATTGGGAGCCATTGCTCTGGTTTATCTCTTAATTGTGGTGAACTTTCAGTCCTGGCTGGATCCCTTCATCATCATCACGGCACTGCCGGGAGCTCTGGCAGGAATTTGCTGGTTCTTGCTGCTGACTCATACCAGGTTGAGTGTTCCCTCGCTGACTGGTGCTGTGATGTGCATGGGCGTGGCGACGGCCAACTCAATTCTGATGGTTAGTTTCGCCCGTGAACAGATGGATGAAGGAATGCCCGCATTCAAAGCTGCTGTGGCCGCCGGGTACACTCGAGTACGCCCGGTGCTCATGACAGCACTGGCGATGATCATCGGCATGGTGCCGATGGCACTCGGATTCGGTGAAGGTGGTGAGCAGAACGCGCCCTTGGGCCGAGCAGTGATCGGCGGTCTCGTGTTCGCCACCCTGGCAACCCTGTTTTTTGTTCCCAGTGTTTTCACAATCTTTCATGGGCGGCGCGAGGACAAACGAGCACAGGAACTCAAAGGCTAGAGGATCGATGGCTTGCGGCGATACTGGAATTCGGGGTCAAAATGAGCGGAGACGATAAAACCAAACAAACACCCGCGAGCCAACCAGTTCGCGGCAATGA
>DATBVH010000502.1:0-5100 GCA_036515395.1 Candidatus Angelobacter sp. | reverse complement strand
TGAACGGAAAGAGCGCGGGCCTTGGTTTGCCGTTCGCGCTGTCTGACCGCCTTTTCCCGCAGCCTGCTCAGATATTCGCTGCCGACTGTGGCCGGCAGTTCGATCTCTTCCATGGCTTCACGCAATGAACCGTCTTTAATCAACAGCTTCAAATGCATTTCCGCCTTGCCTTTAAGCTTGCTCACGCTCTCCGTGAAGCCTTTGCGATTAATGCGGACCGCGCGGCGCAACGCGTCATCGGTATCAAAAACCGTGCCAAAACGGAATGGCAGAACTGTTGTGCGCTTGAAGCATTCGCTGACCACATGCGCATGTTGCAGGAGGGCCTTCTGGCCAAGATCGCCTGTGGGAATGTACTCGCTTACCAGGACGGAAAAATCGCCGCTGGGATACGCGAATATCTGGGCGTCTGCTATACCTTTGAGACCTTCTACGGGAACGGGACGACGAGCGCGAATACCACCTTGAACTGATTGTTGCTCAACGATGCAGTACGCGTACCATGCCATGAGGGAGCTTCTCCTGTCGGAAAAACGTTAGTGGGCCGGCGTGAATTGTTTAAAATCGGGCGAAGTTTACAGCGAAGAACTTCTATTCTGCACCAGCGGGTTTTCCGGCGCATGAACGTATCCTAAGCTGAGTCTGGAATAAATGCAACAGAGACTGTGCATGAAAACTGAGGAAATCGTGAGTTGCCGCTCCCGGTTGGTAAACTTTACGCGGCGGAAGCTTTTCCCATAGGCGGAATTAAAAGGTGAACCTGTTTGTTTTCTTGGATTTGGTTAGCGTTTTTTAAAACTGCGGCGATCTGAGTGATTTCAGCGTCAGCTAGCGCCAAGTAGCGCAGTGTTTCCGGATCGTGAGTTCGAACAGCCGCAAGATATAGGGCATTGCGGATGGCGGCCAACGGACTATGGATCTCATGCTTCAACTCCCGAATCAAGCCTTCTTTGCTTAACGCCATGTTCGCACCCTCCAATAAGCCATTGTTAATGCAAGCAGTCGGCCAAGTCAGGGGCTGGAACCGGCCAAGCTCAAATTGGGCGATTTTGGGCAATTGAGCGCAATAAAGATGGTATTGGCATGCTCCTGCTAGATCCATTCGTTCCACTCTACAGTTGGTGGATACGCGCCAAGGGCATGGCCGACCTGTACATTTGGCCACTGCCGGGTAAAAAAAACAGAGCACTTCAGTAAGTTTCCCTATAGCGTCCTGAGGCATCTCACAAGAGGCTGAAAGAGCTGGGCAGCCATGAGTTCTCCTAGAAAAATGTTCCCAATGCCTTCCCCCGAATCCGCTGATCCTGGCTCGTCCCCTCCAGAGCGATTTGTGGTGGAGGTATTTTCAGAACTGCGCCCGGAAACAATCCAGAAACGCTGGGATGACGTAAACGTCATTCTGCGGATGAGCATGCTGACCGGTTTGCAAATGCAACTGGAAGCCACGCTCAACCTTCTCTGCGACATGACCGCTGATATCTCCGCTTTCGACAAAGCCATGGTCTACTTCTGGGATGAAGGCCGCGAGCTGATGGAACTGCGCATCGCCCGCAACGTGGAAAAGCAGATCGGCCAGGAAGTTGCCAGTGGTAACGTGCTGAACTTCTGGGCCATAAAGTATGGGCGTCCTTTATTAGTGGAGCTGGGCCATAACGCGCAGTCCGATGCGCTGATGCAAGTAGCAGGCGCAACTTCAGCGCTAGTTGTGCCATTGTTTGTCAGCAACCGCGTGATGGGATCCTTACAGCTCTTTCGCACCGGCGCTAACAAGCCATTCAACAAGGAAGATGCGCAGCTTCTATGGATACTTGCCCTGGTGGCGGAAAATCTTCTTACGCGCGAATATGCCAATGAAGGTCTGCTGCGTTTTGCCTTTACCGACTATCTTACCGGCCTGCGCACGCGCGGATACTTTGAACAACAACTAGAGCTGGAATTCAAGCGCGCAGAACGTAAGCAGCAAAAGTTTGCCTTGTTGATGATAGATATCGATCACTTTAAGATACTGAATGATACCTTTGGCCACCATGTAGGCGACCAACTATTGCGCGACGTTACCTCCATCCTGATGAAAGACATGCGCGAAGTTGATACTGTAGCCCGTTACGGTGGTGAAGAGTTTGTGATCATCCTGCCGGAAACTACGGAAAGCGGCGCTATATTTGTGGCCCAGCGCCTGCGGCGGGCCGTGGACCAGGCGAAATTTTTTGCCGGATCGCCGCACTCTGTCCAGCATCTTACAATCAGTATTGGCGTTGCGCTGTATGATGCCGATGCACAATTCAAGCGCGACCTGATTGAATTTGCCGACGCCGCTCTTTACGCCGCCAAACATGCGGGTCGCAACCGCGTGATGTGTTATTCCGAACTGAGCAAGCTAGGACGCGAAGTTTCATAATGAGCTCAAGTTTTCCTGCACAACAACGCGGACAATCGGACGGTGCTGGTACTCTGCCTCGCACTGCCCGTGCCAAAGTCTGGCGCGTGATCCATGCTTGCGAATATGCTCGCGACGTTCTACCCGTAGTTGAAGGACAAGTAGCTGTTGGCATGCGTCCGTTTATAGTTACTCCGCAAGGCGCAGGCGCCGCCGAACTATATCTTTCCGGCGACAACCAGGACCAGCCGCGTTCGCTCTCACTTCTGCGCTCATGGCAGGACGTGCGCAACTGGCGCAAATCGTTGCTTGATTGCGCTCCTGAAACTACATCTGATCTGGTCCACGCGCACTGCTTTGCGGCAGGAATGGCTGCCGTGCGAAGCTGCAGCTGCGTAGTCTATGACCTTGGCGCCTGCATTGAAGAAATGGCCATCTCCGCCGGCTTGTGTGAACCCGGCAGTTGGATGGGACGCTCCTTCCGCGTGGCTGAACAATTTATTCTCTCCCGCGCTGCTGCCATCATCGTGCATTCGCTCGGACTAAAAGAAGCTGCACTGGAACGCGGCGCGCCGCCGGACGCAGTCTTTCTTGTCCCCGAATCTATCAGTGAAGACAATGAGCCTCCTGCGCTTTCCCAGGACATTGACTTTCTTACTCGACGCTTCGGCTTCTCGCCTGACTCCGTCTCGTTCTTCGTTCCGCAGTTCGCTCGCGATGGACAAGAGCAGCTTTCGCCCGCGGCAGTTTCCGCGCTGGAAGGCTTTGCTCTGGCCTGCAATGAGCTGCCGCAATTCAATCTTCTGCTGGAAGCGCCGGAAAGCGCGCGCAAAGCTATCAATGAACATGCATCGCGCCTGGGAATTTTGCAGCACGTTGCGCTCGTCCACCAGTTTGACGTGCCTGCAACCATGCAGAGCGCACATGTCGTCGTCGCCATGGGAGAACTTCCCGCCGATCCCGTTGCTGCCCGTGAGCCGAATGAAACCTGCATAAAAAGCCTGTGGCAGGGCAAAACTCTTCTCGCCGCCGACGTTCCCCGCAATCGCGACGCCAGCCCTGAAGGCCGCGGCTGCCTCTGGTTTGAAGCCAACAACCCGCGCGATCTCGGCTACCGCATGGCCTTCGTCGGACGCAACCCTGAATTTCGTAGCGCGCTCGGCGCCGCCGGCCGTATGTTCATCTATGAAACGCGCAACTCATCTGCTATCGGCCAGAAGTACGACGAAGCCTACCGCTTCGCCGCCAGCCGCAAAAAATCCAGCGGCGTTGGCCCGACCCCGGTCCGACTTGAAGCGGCGGAAAACTGGGGATGAGACAACTGGGGATAGCCTAAGTTTCTGTTCATTTTCTAGCTCAGCTGTCTCTGTCTTGGATCTTCCTTAGTTCTTCTTTACTTCTTCCGATCAGTGTCATCAGTGTGAATCAGTGGTAAGGTTTCCTTCCAGTCACCCGAGCTGCGAAAGAGGAGTCGTACGGGTGTCCTCTCTGGGAGAGATCTTAGATTTTCCGATCCCCCGATCACGCGCGATACCAGATCACCCGATCTAGAATTTTGCTTAGATTGACATAGTTAAACTGCACTGGCGCTGTCCCGTGAATCTGCACTACAACATCGCTCGATGCCATGGCGTAGTGATGCATGTCAGGATCGAGAAACGCAAAGCTTCCCGCAGGGAAGGTGCCCATTTGCTCGTATCAAAACTGTTGCCCATACCGACCTTGAATGTTCCCGAGATCACCGTTTGTGCGAAGGGGGTCCGCCTCCTTCGGCAGCTTGAGTCACGATTTCATTAGGATCAAAATTCATCGTCATTGCGATGATTCTATCCCGAGAACCTAATAGCAAGTGTAGCCCCGGATACGGACGCCTTTTCGCTATAATCATCCATTATCCCAATCGTAAGGAGACTCTCTCTTGCAGCAAGCAGAAATCGGCATTATGGGCGGCAGCGGTCTGTATTCCATGCCTGGACTCACTGACATCCGTGAAGTTACGGTGCAAACCCCGTTCGGCGAACCGTCGGACGCTTACGTGCTCGGCAATCTGGAAGGGCGCAAGGTGGCGTTTCTTGCCCGCCACGGCCGCGGACACCGCATCCTGCCTTCTGAGATCAACTTTCGCGCAAACATTTACGGCATGAAAGACCTGGGCGTGGAGCGCATCCTGTCGCTCTCAGCCGTCGGGTCGCTCAAGGAAGAGCACAAGCCCACTGACTTTGTGATCCCTGATCAGTTCATCGATCGCACGATTCATCGCATTTCCACGTTCTTCGGCCATGGCATTGTGGCGCACGTTTCATTTGGCGATCCCATCTGCCCAGAGGCAGCGACGGCATTCACGCAGTCGTGCAAAGATATTGGCGTAGTGGGCAAGCAGGGCGGGACGTATATCTGCATGGAAGGGCCGCAGTTTTCTACGCGCGCTGAATCCAATCTGTACCGCAGCTGGGGCGCCGATGTGATCGGCATGACCAACCTGCAGGAAGCCAAGCTCTGCCGTGAAGCTGAGATTTGCTACTCAACCTGCGCCATGGTGACCGACTACGACTGCTGGCGCGCCGGACACGAAGACGTGACGGTGGAGCAAGTGCTGAAAGTGGTGCATGCCAACGCGGAAAACGCAGCCAAGGTCGTGAAACATGCCGTAGGCATCATGCCCAAAGAGCGCAAGTGCGCTTGCGGATCGGCCATGAAGTATGCCATCCAGACCGATAAAGACA
>DATBVH010000501.1:0-13288 GCA_036515395.1 Candidatus Angelobacter sp. | reverse complement strand
AGTAAACAACTACTCCCGCATCAGCTATAATTTTGGCCCCACTCTGCTCTCATGGCTTGAAGACAACTCTCCTGAGACATATGAATCCATCCTTGAATCGGACCAGAAGAGTCAGGAAAGATTTTCCGGGCATGGATCGGCGCTGGCACAAGCCTACAACCACATGATTCTGCCTTTGGCGAATGCGCGTGATAAGACGACGCAGATAGTCTGGGGGATCCGCGATTTTGAACGTCGTTTTGACCGGACGCCGGAAGGTATGTGGCTGGCAGAAACTGCGGTGGACATACAGACGCTGGAAACTCTGGCCGAACAGGGCATTCAATTCACCATCCTGGCCCCGAACCAGGCAGGAAGAGTGCGGAAGATTGGCGGGCGGAGTTGGAAAGATGTGAGTGGCGCGCGCATTGACCCCACTCGCGCCTATCTGGCCAAGCTGCCTTCAGGAAAAAGAATCAACCTCTTCTTTTATGATGGGCCGATTTCCCGCGCGGTGGCTTTTGAACATCTCCTGAACAGCGGAGAGCAATTTGCCAACCGGCTGAAGAGCGGCTTCTCTGACCGTCGCGACTGGCCGCAGCTGATGCACATTGCCACCGACGGCGAGACGTATGGCCATCACCATCGACATGGAGACATGGCGCTGGCCTATGCGCTGGACCGGATAGAGGCTGATCCTTCCATGCGGCTTACAAATTACGGCGAGTTCCTGGAAATGTACCCGCCCACACACGAAGTCCAGATCATTGAAAATACGTCCTGGAGCTGCGCTCACGGCGTGGAACGCTGGCAAAGCGATTGCGGCTGCAACTCCGGACGCGCCGGGTGGAATCAGCAATGGCGCGGACCGTTGCGCGAGGCGCTGGATTATCTGCGGGACAGCGTTGCCGATGTGTTTGAACACAAAGCAGGCGAGCTGCTTCACGATCCCTGGGCCGCCCGCAATGACTATATAGATGTAGTGCTGGACCGCTCTCCGGATTCACTGTGGCTGTTTTTTGAAAAGTACTCCAGCCACCAACTAAAGCCTGCCGAAACCGTGGAAGCTCTTAAGCTGCTGGAAATGGAGCGGCACGCAATGCTGATGTACACCAGTTGCGGCTGGTTCTTTGACGAGCTGAGCGGCATTGAGAGCATGCAAGTATTGCAGTATGCCGGCCGCGTAATTCAGCTGGCGCGTGAGATCGGCAACGTGGATGCAGAGCCGGAGTTTCTGCGCCGGCTTGCCCTTGCCCACAGCAATCTACCTGAGTTGGGCGATGGCGCTTCAATCTACAACCAATTTGTTGCGCCGGCATTCGTGGATCTATGCAAAGTGGGAGCGCATTTTGCCATCAGCTCAATGTTTAATGGCGATCACATCGTCCCGCAGTACTGCTATTCGATTAAAAGCCTGGACTATCGCCAGGCTGAAGCTGGAACCGCCAGGCTGGCGCTGGGCATTTCCCGCGTGACCTCGCGCATCACGCGTGAATCGCGCGACTTGAGATTTGCCGCCGTGTACCTTGGTGAGCAGGTGCTGCACGCAGGCGTGCGCGAACTTGAAGGGAAAGAAAATTACGACATGCTGGTGGCTGAGAGCATGGCCGCTTTTTCCTCCGGCGATTTTGGTGAGCTGCTGCGCCTGCTGGATGATCACTTTGACGGCATGCTGTATTCATTCCAGGCCTTGTTCAAGGACGAGCAAAAGAGAATTCTGGACATCATCCTTTCCCGTACGCTGGGAGATGCCGAGACCAGTTACCACAAGATTTACGAAAAGCATGGATCGCTGCTGCGCTTCCTGAAAGAGATGGGCCAGCCAGTCCCCGATGTGCTGCGATTTACAGCCGAATTTGTTCTCAACAGCGACCTCAAGCACACTTTTGAAACCGATCCGGTGGATTTTGTCAGGATTGCCATGCTCATGGAAATGGTCAAGCGCGAAGGCGTGCAGGTGGATGAGGCCGGAATGCGGTATGCGGCCTCCAATAGCTTGACCCGAATACTGCAGCGGTTGCAGCAGAACCCGCAGGATAGTGAAACGCTGGAACGGGCCAACGTGCTGACCAGCCTTTTTCCCATGATGCCGTTTTCCGTGGATTGCTGGCACGCACAGAACATTTATTACTCCATTCTGGATCAAGTCTTTCCCGAGATCGCCCGTAGAGACGATCCTGCATCGCGCCAGTGGCAGGAACGCTTTCTCGCCCTGGGAGAAAAACTCAGGATCAGCGTTCCCGCTCTAGCGCCGGAAAAGCAGTTTCAGATTGCAAGCTGAAACCGAGATAGGACATAGCTATGAAGAGTAGGACAAAAGTGATTATTGGCAGCGCTGCCGCAGGCACGCTCATGGCAGGCGCGGCAGCTGGAGTGGGCGCGGTCCTGGCGGCACGGCATGGATTACGCATGTTTCGGGAGCATCGCCTGCGTGAGTTGCGTGGAAAGACCGTGCTGATTACCGGCGGATCGCGCGGACTCGGGTTGGCGCTAGCGGAAGAGTTCGCGCAATTTGGGGCCAAGATCGCCATCTGCGCCCGCGATGAGCAGGAACTGGCTCGCGCCCGGCAGCAACTGGAAGATCTGGGAGCTGTGGTTTGCGCGGTCCCGTGTGACGTGAGCAAGCCGGAGGAAGTGGATAACCTGATCAGTTCCGTAACCCGCCATATGGGCGGCATCGACGTGTTGTTGAACAATGCGGGCGTGATTTCCGTGGGTCCGATCCTCTCACAGGAGCTAAAAGATTTTCAAGAAGCCATGGACGTGATGTTCTGGGGGACGGTGCATCCCACGCTGGCTGTGCTGCCGCAAATGCTGGCGCGAGGCACGGGCAGGATCGTAAATATTTCTTCCATCGGCGGCAAGGTCAGCGTGCCGCATCTGATTCCTTATGGCTGCGCCAAGTTCGCTGTGACCGGCTTTTCTGAGGGGCTCCACGCCGAGCTGAAACGGTTTGGAATTCATGTTCTCACCGTTATCCCCGGCCTCATGCGCACGGGATCACACCTGAACGCGCAATTCAAAGGCAAGCATGAAGCAGAATTTGGCTGGTTTGCCGTGAGCGGGACTAATCCACTTGCTTCTATTTCAGCGCGGCGCGCGGCAGAAAAAATTGTGAATGCAACCTGCGCGAAGCGAACCGAGCTGGTGATCAGCTGGCAAGCGAAGTTGCTGGCCGAAATTCATGGGATTGCGCCGGGACTTACGCAGGATTTGCTGGCGCAAGTGAATCGATTATTGCCCGATGCATCTGGAGCCACCGAGAAAAAAGCCGGGCACGAAAGCCAGTCGGCGGTAACACGATCTCCATTGACGGCGCTGGGCAAACGAGCGGCGCGCCGTTACAACCAAGTGGAGAAGCCGGCTTAAATTCGCCGGGCCAAATCAGCCGCAGATTTGCGCTGGCCAACGCAGATCGAAAAAATTGGACGCGAATCAGATGAATAATGGTTCGTGTCTTCCGCGCGATTTGCGGCTTTCTTCTTATCTGCGAACATCTGCGTAAATCTGCGGCGAGTCTTTTTTCGTATGCGGACTGGTGACACCGTCACGAATCGCCATCTGCAAGACCTCAGTGATGTGCAGGGCCTTGCGTCCGGTGAGACCTTCAATCTGATGGTAGCAGCTAAAACCGTCAGTGATAATCAGCGTGTCCGGGGCGGCAGCTCGCACCGCAGGCAGCAAGACGCGCTCGCCGATCTTGACTGAAACATCGTATTTCTCGGCTTCAAAGCCAAAAGATCCCGCCATGCCGCAGCAGCCGGAATCAAGTACATGGAAATCCAGGCCGATGCGCTTCAGCAATTCAGATTCAGAATCAAACTTGAGCACCGACTTGTGATGGCAGTGGGCATGGACGATGGCCTTGCGCTTGAGCTGCGGCGGACGATAGCCGGCCTGGTTGATCAAGAACTCGCTGAGTAGGTAAGTCTGGCTCTTGAGCTTCTGCGCTTCAAGATTTTTGCCCAGCAGGTTGGTCATCTCGTCGCGGAAGACGGAGACGCAGCTTGGTTCAATTCCAATGATCGGCGTTCCAGCTTCGATATCGCTGCGCAAAGCGATCAAAGTTTGTTCGAGCGTGGCTTTGGCCTGATTGAGCATACCGAAGTCATAGAGCGGGCGGCCGCAACAGAGCGCCTGCTGAGGGATTTTTACCTGATAGCCCGCGTGCTCCAGGACTTCCACCGCTGCCTTGGCAATCTCAGGATGGAAGTTGTTGCTGAAAGTATCCGGCCAGAGAATCACTGGTGGTCGATCAGGGTTGCGCAGCGGGCGGCGACGAAACCATGCAGTAAACGTTTCATTGGCAAAGGCTGGCATATTGCGCTTCTGTGAGATGCCGCCAAGCCATTTCATCAGCTGTGAGGTTCCGGGCGCACGTCCAAAAAAATTCACCAGCCACGGTGCGATGCGCGCCATGCCGGCCCAGCGCTGAATCAAGCCCATGGAGTAAGTGGCACGAGGACGCGAGCGGTCTTCATAATAGTGCGCCAAAAATTCAGCTTTGTATGTTGCCATGTCCACATTGATGGGGCATTCGCTTTTGCAGGCTTTGCAGGCAAGACAAAGATCGAGCGCGTCTTTTAGATACTCATTCTTCCAGCCGTCTTTAAGCGTTTCACCTCGCAGCATTTCAAACAGCAGGCGCGCGCGACCGCGAGTGGAATGCTTTTCTTCTCGGGTGGCCATGTAGCTGGGACACATTGTGCCGCCGTCATCTTTGCGGCATTTGCTGACGCCGACGCAACGGAGCGTGGTCTCAGGAAAATGTTCGTGGTCTTCCGGAAAAGAAAAATATGTTTTGACCGGAGCGGGCAGATAGGTGGCGCCGAGGCGAAGATTTTCATCAAGGGGATTGGCGTCAATCTTTTTGCCTGGATTCATCTTCCAGCCGGGGTCCCATATGCGCTTGAACTCGCGAAAGGCCTCCATCAATTCGGGACCAAACATCCTGACCAGCAGCTCACCGCGCGCCTGGCCATCGCCATGCTCGCCGGAAAGCGATCCGCCCATGGCAACGACCATGTCAGCGGCTTCTTCCACAAAGGCGCGAAAATCCTTGATGCCCTTTTCTGTGACCAGATCAAAGTCAATGCGCATGTGAACGCAGGCATCGCCAAAGTGGCCGTAAAGCGCACAGTGGTAGCCATACTTCGCCAGCAGCCGATGCAGCGCGCGTAGATACTCGCCTAGTTTTTCCGGCGACACCGCCGCGTCTTCCCAGCCTTCCCACGCTTCCGGCTCGCCGGGAACCTGCGACGTTGCACCCAGCCCGGACTCGCGGGCCTTCCAGACGAGAAGCGTTTCCTGCTCGTCGGTGAATAGCTTCATGTTGGGCGGATCGGACTGGCGGCTGAGAGTTTCTATCAGGGCGCGCGCCTTGGCGTTGGATTCGTCTTTGGTCTCGCCGCCGAACTCGCACAGCAACCAGCCCTTCCCTTCTGGCAGCATGGCAATACTTTTGGGATGAAGGTTCTTCTTCTTCATGTTCGAAATCAGAACGTCATCCATGCCTTCCAGTCCAATTGGTTTCGACTTGCAAACTTCAGGAACGTTGTCGGCTGCGGCGTAAACGTCTTTATAGCCAAGCACGACCGTGGTGCGCTTTTTGGGCCAATCCACCAGCCGGACTTTGGCGGCCAGCGTTATTACGCAAGTGCCTTCTGCGCCCACCAGCGATTTGGCGACGTTGAATCCGCGCTGAGGCAGAAGCTCGTCGAGACTGTAGCCAGAGACCCGGCGCGGGATGTTGGGATAGCGGGTGCGAATGAGATCGGCATATTGATCGCGCAAGGCGTGAAGACGCGAATAAATTTCTCCGCGTCGCCCACCGGCGCGAACGATCTGTTCAAACTCCGCGTCCGAGGTGGGGCCAACGCGCATGCGCTCGCCATCATAAGTAAGGATATCGAGTTCCAGGACGTTATCCACGGTGCGACCGGCCATGACGGAATGCACGCCGCAGGAATTGTTGCCGATCATTCCGCCGAGGTTGCAGTATTCATGCGTGGAGGGATCCGGGCCGAAGGTGAGATTGAATTCGTTGGCGCGGTTGCGCAGCTTGTCCAACACACAGCCCGGCTGCACCCAGGCATATTTTTCAGCGGGATTGATCTCAATAATCTGGTTGAGGTACTTGGAAAAATCGACGATCACGGCTACGTTGCAGGACTGTCCGGAGAGGCTGGTGCCGCCGCCACGCGGCAGCAGCGGCGCATTGTGCTTCTGAGCGATGGCAACAGTCTGAATGACTTCTTCAATGGTCTTCGGAATGACAACGCCGATGGGCACTTGGCGATAATTTGAGCCATCGACGGCGTAAAGAGCGCGTGTGCCATCGTCAAAGCGGACTTCGCCGGTGATGGCGGCGCGGAGATCGGCGGCCAGAGCGTCGGCGGCAGCGCGGGATTCCGAACTATTCCAATCCTGGGACTTCATTGCCATCCTCCTGATTATGACACGTTGAAGTCCTGCGGATTACCATGCTGCAGGGGAACAAAAAATGAGCCGCGAATTAACGCGAAGAACGCGAATCATTTGAACTTTGATTTGATTCGTTTTATTCGCAAATTCGCGGCTTGCATTTTGTACCTTCTATTTGGGCCGGTTTGGCTCCCGTTCCGGCACAATGGGAGCATCTCCCTTGCGCTCTTCCTGGCGCGCGATAGAGACGTTTATCGCCCCAATCCGCACCGGCGACTGCACCTTGGGATGCGAGGGCTTGCCGTCGATCAGCGGGCCGGTGGGCACGAAGACCAGCGGCAGTTTTTCCTGTTTGGTGCGTAGCGCGGCTTCAAGCGCCCGAGTGGCGTTGAAGGTAAAGTGCTCCGGCTTGAACTCGCCATGCGTATGCTCGCGCACGCCGGAGGCGAACAGCGTCATAGTGCCAAGGAAGTGCGGGCTCTCAGCGGTGAGAGCTGTATTCGGCGGAGCGCCAAGATAGACCTCCCACACCACGCCCGGGGCGCGGTCAGCTACGACATTGTCTAGTTCAATCACCAGCCGCTCGTTCCTGCTCTGCAGCAAGGCAGGCATGCGCTCGCGAATCCGCGCGATATCGATGGGGACGGTGATCTCACGCTCGCCCAGTTCGACCGGAGGGCCGGGCCACTGGATAAGTACCTGCACGATGAGCCACCACCATGGAAATGGAAATTTCAAGCAGTACTCCTTGACCTCGGTAGGCTCGCCTTCATAAGTGTAGTTCAACTGATCGGCGCAACGCAGCACGTCACAAGGAGTCATGGTGACAGCCGTGCCGCTCTCATTGAAGAACGTATAGGTTGTGCCCTTCCAGGCGGCGTCACTGAGAGGATTGTGGCGGCCACCGCTCTGCGCCAGCCACAAGTTCCAGTAACGGTCGATGTTCGAGTGGTGCACGTAGAAAACGGGATCTTGGGCCGCCGTGGAGACTCCGCCCATCCAGCCGCCGATGTCGCCATGGACGTTGTTATGGGGATTGCTTTCGATATCGCCCTGGGCAAAGAAGTAATCGAGCTCGGCCATTCCGGCTGAGGGATCGACGTGCGAGGCGGGGAAAGACGCCGCCCCTGTGTTCCAACCCGTGCCGCGATTGGGATCGGCGACATAGAGTTCGCTTTTTGGATCGCGGAAGGGAACAGGCAGAGTGCGCTGCGAAGCATTGTGATAGTCCCAAAAAGGCAGAGCCCAGCCGGGGTCGCTGGACATTTTGCGGATGATCCGCTCAAACCAATAGAGGTACATGCGATGCCAGGACCAGAAGAAGTGTGTACCGTGCTGGCAGGTGTTCCATGCGGGAAACGAGCCCGAAAGCGTGGTGCGGTGAATGGCTGCCTGGTAATTCCAGCTTAGCGGATTGGAAGTGGGCAGAGCTTTCATGGCCTTGATGGCCTTGCGGTAGGAAACCAGAACTGGATCACTGGCCAGCATGCCGCCAAGATTGCGGCGCGTGACCGGCGCGGCCCAGACCGATTCCAGGTTGAAGATTGAGGAGCCCAGCACAGTCGAGGCGGCTGCCCCGGCTGTGACCATGAAACGGCGACGCGTGAAGCGATTGCTCATCGCAGTACCCTCCGTGTCTTGCTTCAGAAAATCTGCCGCCGAGGATATAGGAAAGAGAAGCCTCGGCATAGCGATATAGTGAGCCTGGTGGGTGATTCGTTACGGCGAGAGTTTTCAGAGGCTAAAGCCCTGAAATGTTTTATACCCTTTCCGCACGACTCAGCAGCTTTCAGTTGGCTGCGCTCACCTCAAGCTAAACGCTCAAAGTGGTGCCCTGACATTTGTGTCGTAATCCCTAATTTTGTCATCCGTCGAGCGGGTCTTTGCAAAACAATCGGCATCAGAAGCTGCCGCATATAATGGTGGGTTCATGCATACCCAGATTTCCACGCAGATGTCATCCAAGCTGCTCGTTTCCAGCTCCGGCACCCGTCGGAGCCAGCTTTTCGTTGGTCTGATTGTGCTGGTCTGGGTTGTAATTTATGTCGGCAGCCTCTTTCAGCCGCCATTGATGGATGACGCCGACACCGTCCATGCTGAAGCCGCGCGCGAGATGGTGGAACACAACGACTGGGTCACGCTAAAGATCAATGACGGTTTCCGCTATCTGGAAAAAGCTCCGCTCATGTATTGGCTTGCGGCAGCGAGTTACAAGATTTTTGGCGTACATGACTGGTCGGCAAGATTGCCGATTGCGCTGGGCATGCTGGCGCTGTTGCTAGTTGTTTATCGAATGGGGCGCAGATTTTATGGTGATGAAGGAGGTTTATACGCAGCGCTGGCCCTGGGAACAGGATTTGGGCCGTTCATCTATACGCGGTTCATGATCCCGGAAATGCTGGTGGCGCTTTGGCTGGCAATGGGATTTGATTTCTTTCTGGAGTCGCTCGAACAGGGTGATCGCGGCGAGGAGCCTTCTCTTCTGGTGTGCTGGGGGCTGGCAGCGACGATGGCCCTGAACGTCCTGACCAAAGGATTGATTGGGCTGGTCTTTCCCATTGGAACTATCTTTTTATCTCTGCTGCTTACAAGAAACTTGCGGCATCTGCTACGGCTGCGCCTGTTTTCAAGCTTTATGGTGTTTCTGCTGATTGCGGCTCCGTGGCATCTCCTGGCCGGCTTTCGCAATCCGGCGCAGGGCGATGCCAGAGGATTTTTCTGGTTTTACTTTGTCAATGAACATTTTCTCCGCTTCCTGAAGAAGCGCTTCCCTGCCGATTACGACACGGTGCCTCTGTGGCTGTTCTGGGGACTGATGCTGGTCTGGCTCATGCCGTGGACCGCGTTCGTCGTACAGGCGATAAAACAAGTTCCGGCAAAGTTGACGGCGTTCCGCGCCGGCTTGAGCGCGCAACAACGCGCAACATTGGTCTTTACGCTATGGCCGCTGGTGATTTTGTTTTTCTTCAGCTTCTCCAGCCGGCAGGAGTATTACGTGTTGCCGGGATTGCCTGGGGTGGCCCTGCTGTTGGGCGGGTGGCTGGCGCGTGAGTCGGCTTCTGCACAAGACAGTGCCGAGCGACGCAGCGGAAAAATTTCATCGGTCGTGCTGGTAGTGCTTGGTGTGGCGATTTGTATTGTATGTGTGGCGTTGGCGTGGCAGGCGCAAGCTCCGCCACTGAACTATGACATCGCCGAGCTGCTCAAGAAAAATCCGCAGGACTATGCGCTTTCATTCGGGCATATTCTTGATCTCACGCCGCAAGCCATGGGCGCATTCAAGGTCCCGCTGCTGGCCGCGGGATTCGCGTTTGCAGTGGGAACAATTTTGAACCTCGCTTTACGCCGCCGCAATCGCGCCTTTGCCGCGAACCTGGCGCTGACCCTCATGACAATGGTTTTGCTCTTTGCAACTCATCAAGCGCTGGTGATTTTCTCTCCGGTGCTCTCGTCCAAGGCGCTGGCAGATGCTATTGAGTCGCATTGGAAGCCCGGGGCAATTATCGAAGACAATGGCGATTATGAAGCAGCTTCCAGCGTGAATTACTACACGCGGCATCAGATCCGCATTTTGAATGGACGCTGCAACAACATCTGGTACGGATCAAAGTTCCCGGATGCGCCGCCGATCTTTGATAATGATGCGTCTTTTGAAAAACTGTGGCGCAGTAACAAGCCTGTTTTTTTGCTGACCGACGCTAAGGCCAGCCCTGATCGCAAACCGGCTGAAGAGTGTCCGCAGAAAGAGCACCTGCCTGACTATGTGGTCCAGGAGAAAGCTTGTGTGCTGGCGAAGTGGGGCGGCAAGCTGCTGCTTATGAATGGACCGAAACCTTGTCCCGGTCAGACTTGGCCGCGGTGACAGGCTCAGGCTCACGCGGATGTGCCGGACGAATCTTGCCATTCTCAAGAATGAAAACTTCGCCGCGCCAGTGCACAGTGTGATCGGCAAAGCTGGCGAACCACACGGCGAAAGCTACCAGGTCTCTGATTGGCACCAGCCACAAATGCCGCCAAAGGGCGCGATCATGCACGACTCCAACGCCAACCTTGATCGCGACGGCGGCACGCAAAGCCGCAGCCGCGGCGAGTGTTGTCCAGGACCACCAACTAAAAGGCGCGAGCAGGACGGCAAAAATCGCCCAGGGCAGGCCGAAGGTGAGAAGCAGGCCAACATAGCCGAGACGGCGAGAATCGCGCGTGCTGCGGGCCCAGCGCATCTGGTGCTCAAAAAATCCGCGGAAGCTGTACGCGGGCAGATGAGTTTCGACAACAACATCCGCCAGCACGACTTCATACCCAGCTTTAGCAATGCGAAAGCCCAGCTCAAAATCGTCAGCCAGATAATCAACCAGCGGGCGCAGGCCGCCGATGGCCTCAAGCGCGGTGCGCGACATGGCGAGCGTGGAGCCAAGAGCAAAATGAATGCCGCCTTCAATCTGGCGGGCAACAAGCACGCCGGCAATAAAGTCCGTGCTGATGCCGATGGATTCCAGCTTTGAGCCCAGCGTGTCTGCGGCAATACCGCGATATGGGCAGGTAACCATGCCAACCTTCGGGCTGGCAAAAGGGGCCATCACGCGGCGAAGATAGTCTGGCGTAACGTAAATATCGCTGTCATTGATAAGAATGTGGTCATACTGCGCCGAGCCGAGCATCTGAACCAGGTTGCTGGTTTTGCGATTATTGCCCAGCACTTCCGGGCAGACCAGCAGGCGAATTTTGCAGCCGGGAAATTCGCGGATCAGCCGCTGGACAGCTTCCACGGCGGGATCGTCCGGCTCACTGACGCCGAAGATGATTTCGTACTCCGGGTAATCCTGGACGCAGTGGCTGCGAAAACTCTCATACATCTGCGGATCGACGCCGCGCAACGGCTTGAGAATAGTGACTG
This sequence comes from Candidatus Angelobacter sp., assembly GCA_036515395.1. Taxonomy (GTDB): domain Bacteria; phylum Acidobacteriota; class Terriglobia; order Terriglobales; family Acidobacteriaceae; genus Angelobacter. The sequence continues at coordinate 1,992 of DATBVH010000501.1, read as the reverse complement.
GCGGAGTAAAAGCAGTGCTTTGCTGGCTGCGCGATCGGGAAAAATTTCGGGCGCTCCACAGGCAGAGCAGGTAAAACCCCATGCCGCACACAGCCAGCCCAGCCGCTATAAGTCCTGGAAGAAACGTCAACATTGCCGCCCGCGATCTTTAATTCATGCTTAAAAGTTCATTCTAAATTGCTTCTTAGCGTCCTTAATAATACTTTACAATTCGATGTTTGATACGGGCAGTCGCCGCTTCTGAGCTAAAAATTTTGCCAAAGGTCCAAGTTCGGACCCCTTACATCGTTAGAGCGGCGTTGACCTGTCGCCAGTCGATCTTGCGCAGCAGTTCCTTGATGCGGTCTTCAGGGCCAAAGATCCGGACCTCGACATTCTTAATGAACGGCGTATCAGGCTTGTGAACAAAGAAGTTCCGATATACGTCATTCACGTCTTCCCAGCGGCCATTTTTGGTGCTGCTGAAAAACAAAACGTAGGCCACGCCGTGGCTGAAAGGATTGTGACGGTCTTTATGCACAAAAGTGGCACCGGGAATTTTGGGATCAACTTTTGGGTCGGGAGGGGTAATCAGGGGGACAACCAGCATGTTGAAACGCACCTGCACCTGCAGGTGCTGTAAGTCTTCAATCCGCGCCGCCTCAAGCTGCCTTTCTGATATGTCCTTGATTGTGGCCAATTTCTGCAGCCGGGGCTCGACGAGCGTTTTATAGCGCTTTGAGTCTTTGCGGATTTCATAGGTGCGCTGGAGCATCTGGTCGATATCCATGGGGCGGTCGCCGAAAGTGTCCACCGTGGGATGGTCAATGGTGGTGTCGATTTTCTCATCCCAGTCAGGGCTGCGGAACTGGTCAAGCACCTTGTTCATGGTGTCAACGTATTTGGTGATGGCTTTTTGCTCAGCCGGAGTGGGCTGGTGCGGGGCAAAGAAGCCGAACGCCGGCATGGAAATCACGGCACACATCACCGTAAAGATCGCCGCGCACATCACAGCGCGAAGGGGCGCAAGCTTCCAAATATAACGACTCATGAAATCTTCTGGCTCCTTAAGATATCTTGTCCCGATCAGGCCGCTGACGGTGGGGATCAAATCCTTTGCTGCCCGAATTCATCTTATAATATGGATAGCTGATGTCGAACCGGATGGTCGCTGTCTGGCTCGTGGACGCCGGGTTTCCCGGGCTGCGCGATCCAGAGAGAGGAAAGTCCGAACTCCACAGAGCAGTGTGCCGGATAACGTCCGGGAGGGTGGCGTCAAGGCCACTTTACGGAAAGTGCCACAGAGAATATACCGCCTGGGTGAGCGAACGGCGCAAGCCTGAGGTAAGGGTGAAAAGGTGCGGTAAGAGCGCACCGCTCGCACAGTAATGGGCGAGGCATGGCAAACCCCACACGGAGCAAGACCAAATAGGGAAGGAATGGGATCGCAAGATCTCATGCGTGCCTGCTCGGTGCGCCAAACTTCCGGGTAGGTCGCTTGAGCCGATCAGCAATGACCGGCCTAGAGGAATGACCGTCAACGGCAGCAATGCCGTACAGAATTCGGCTTATAGGTTCGATATCACTTGCGGCCCTCAGGTTGTGAAAGCAATCTGAGGGCTTTCAATTTTGGGTTTTTCTGTAATCCCGAAGCGCAGCGAGGGAACCCTTTAACCACAAAGATCACGAAGGGACACGAAGGAAGTGCCGTTAGATTGCGCGATCATTCAAGCCGATGCCTTGTGCTTGGCCGTTTCTACACGCCGCACTCGGACTTTAACCTCGACCCGCGAGCCGAGCCGGTTGATGATGGACATAAGGCGATCGACGGTGAACCTTTCGAGGTCTGCGTTGCGGATGCGCGAAAAGTCGGCTGCAGCAATTCCCGTGCGGTCGTGCGCCGCGCGCACGCTGAGGCCCTGCCGGTCGAGTGCCTTGATGATTTCAGCCGCCAGGATCGCCTTGAACTGCTCAGCATCCGCGTTCTTGTGTCCGAGATCGCGGAATACATTC
>DATBVH010000500.1:0-4557 GCA_036515395.1 Candidatus Angelobacter sp. | reverse complement strand
AGTTTTTGTACCAGCCTTTTTCACGATAGTCAGCATAAAGAGTCTCTTCTCTTTGCGGCGTATCTTTCGGCTCTTCGTCGGGATTCTCATGGGCAAACCGCGGATTTTTTACAAACTCCTCAAGCGTCGCCACTTTGACCGGTTCGCGATCGTCCATGCTGAAGTGGCCTTGCGTAACGGCAATGTCCCAGTAGCGGTTTGTGACATTGATCTTCGCGCCACCGGCGATGTATTGCGTGCCGCTGGGGCGAACCTTGTAAGCGTTGTAACCCGTGCCCGTACCCACGCGCCCAGTTCTTGATTGACCGTAGCCCAGGAAGAGTGTGACTGCATTGTCAGGATGACCCGGCTGCGGCCAGTAAGGTGCTTCCACTTTGCGGCCGTCGGGGAAAACAATCTCAATAATCCGCTGCGCGTCCGACTGGTGATCATTCTGATCGCCAAGCTGGCTCAACTTCCAGTCTAGAGCCATCTTGGGGCTGATCATGGCTACGTTGTCCCATGTGTTACGGCTCAGCGGCTTGGGCGTTTCCTGTAGCCACGCGTTGTTGATAAAGCTACCGTCATAAATGGTGGGATCGGGACGGAACGAGACTTCAACCTCGTTGCCGGCAGCGACAGGAGCCGGTAGAGATCCAGCTTTGGCGCTGAGTTGCTTCGGCGCAGAACTGGTATTGGCGACAAAACCGTCATGGACTGATGTTCGCCAGAAAGCTTCAAAATCGCCCGTCGGGTGCTGCGATTTCCAGTATGTCTGCACCAGATCGTGCGATGAAGTCCCCGGCTGGTCTGTAAACATGGCCAGCACTTCATGACCGTTCCTGCCGTCATAAAGCGGCATGATCATGGGCTGGATAATGCTGGCAGTGCCGTCATAAGAGCGTCCATCGCTCCAGGCTTCAAGATAGTGCGCTTCAGGCACATGCCAGTGCATGTGGTCCGTGGTTTCATTCTTGTAGCTGGAGATCTGTATGCGCAGCTTGGCTTTATCCACCGCACTGACAAAATCCAAATCCACCGGAGCGTTATATGCGGGATTGCCGCCGATAATCACCAGCGTATCAACCTTCCCGGCATTCATGTCTGCAATCAGTTCTTTAATGGACTGCCCATGCTCCATGGCGTCCACTTCTATCGGATCAATGTATGTAACCGTCTCGCCGACATTGCCGAGCGCGCCATTCATAGCTTGCGCCAGCGCATGGACTGCGGGCGACTGGAATTCGCCCGGAACCACCAGACACTTGCCTTTGTGCTCTGTCAGGTCGGCAGCTACGGCATCGACAAATTTTTGCTGCTCACCAGTAAGATTGCCTGCCGCTCCACCTACACCGACTTTCGCGGCCAGCGCGCGCGCAACGCTCTCTACTTCTGACGGACGCAGCACCAGGCGATGGTCCGCCTTGGCTCCCGTGGTAGAAGGCGAGCTCTCCGCCACATACAGGCGATTCATCTGATCGCCATTTTGCAATTTGCGCCCACGCATAAAGTCGCGCGAATAGCGGATAAAGCCGGGGAACCACTCGCCGGAAAGGAAGTCTGCGTCAAGCGAGACCACTACGGCGGCGTTTTCAAACTTGTAAATCGGATCGTAATATCCGCCGAAAGCCAGCTTGGAACCGGCACGCATGTTGTCGCGATTTACCGGGTCCCAGCGATGCCACTTTGACTGCGGGAAGGCCTGCTGGACTTGCTTCATTTGCCAGCCAAACGTGGGCGAAGTGATTGCTCCGGTAAGAAACCGCAAGCCCGCGCCCTGCTTTGTCTTGAGCCCGTCTGCATCGTTGATCTTGCCGTTGATTGCCAGGGCAAAGTCACCCCAGGAGCGCAGCTCTCCCATGTATGTCAGCGTGGTGGAGCGGTCAGGATCATAAAGATCCAGGATTGAGGCTTGGGCAAACAGGTCTGTGGCGCCCATGCTGGCTGCATGCAGCGGATTGCCTTCAACTTTGGTGGGACGATACTCGTGTGTCTCTACCAGCAATGGCAGCGCATGGCCATGAAATGGCATGGCCGTGGCATAAAAAATCGGTTTACCCGGTATCAGCTGCTCCGGCTGCCGAACATAGGGCAGTATCTGCTCCAGGGGCTGCCGCGTACAGCCGGCCAGTCCAGCCAGCGCCATGGATGCTCCGGCCAACTTCAGAAAGCCGCGCCTTGAGACGGGATCGACCCACTCTGATGCCTGGCGAGGAAACTCACGCTCCAGCAATTCGCCGAAAGCTTCCTGGTCAGCAAGCTCCTCCAAAGTACGCCAGTACTTTGGCCCTTTGGCTTCAGCCAGCTTCTTGCGCACGGTTTCCAGCTCCAGGCTGGCCGGCTTGATCTCGCTGGCAGAAATCAGGTTGGGTTTTATATCGCTGTTATTAGACATTCGTTTCCATTTGTTTCCACACTATCGGTGGCAGGTGGAGCAACTGGTTATGTCCTGCGCCGTTCGCAGGTGGTATTCCTTACGCAAAGCCGCACCAAGCACCAACTGGTCAGTAAACGATTCCTTCTTGCCGCCAATCATTACTTCAATCGGAGCTTCCGGAGTGGGCTGTTCATACTTCATGTTGAAAACTTCATTCCTGGGCCGCAGGAACTTTTCCGGCTGGCGATGACAATCCAGGCACCACTCCATTTGCAGCGTATTTTCCGCATACATCAGTGGCATCTCATCCACGTGGCCATGGCAGCTATAACAGCCCACGCCCTTGTTGATGTGAATACTGTGATTGAAATAAACAAAATCGGGGAGATCGTGCACGCGCGTCCATTGCAGTGACTGGCCGCTGGAGAAGCTATAGCGCACCGGAGCGAGCATGGGCGCGTTGGTCCAAATTTGCGCGTGGCAGTTCATGCAGGTCTTGGTGGGAGGAATTCCGGCAAAGCTCGACTCCTCCACCGAGGTATGGCAGTACCGGCAATCCAAACCGAGTCCGGCGGCATGGTGTTGATGGCTGAATGGGATCGGCTGCTCCGGCGCAACATGCTGCGTGGTAACGTAAGGAGAACGCTGCAACTTCAAAAGCGCCGCGCCTACTGTGGAGAGCAGAAGTACTACTCCAAGTATGCTGGCGCGAGCCAGAGTATTTGCACTGCGGTGAAAGATCTGTGCCATTGATAAATTTTTTTGCCGTGAATACCCGTCGCGTGCGTTACTCAACGCGAAGCGGAAGCCTCACATTCATCCGTGATCTGAATCACTGACGAAAACGGATGATTATAAACAAGAGTTGCGCGTTTCAGCTACCCTCCACCGTACAAATGCAAAAAAATATTTTTGGCGTTCAAAAAATCAACAATCGCCGAAGAAGGTTTTCAAGTTTTCAGAGTTGCTGCGGGACATCACAAAAAAATATTGGCGCGCCGAGTTGCGCCAGAAAAAACGGCCCCTCGGTTGAGGAGCCGCCTGGATTTACTGACGCAAGGGCTTTGGCATGATGGTTGGTGAAAGTGTCTTTTGTTGAATGTCTTCCCAACTATCTTCTTCCCATTTTTTTAGGGAACGATTTTCTTGATGGAAAATCCTGCCAGACCGGCTTGGCCTCCGGCGGCGCTACGGCTAAGTTGGGCTTCCACGTAATAAACGCTGTCACTGGGATTAAATGCTTCAGAATCGGCCCAGCTGAAGTTGAACGTGGGATTGCCCGGCGTGTTTCCCCGCTGGTAAGAAGCGCTTGGAGAAAAAGCATTGCTATCAAAGGTCATCAGGGTAGTAAGCACGCCGGTGCTCTGGTTCACTTGAATCAGCGAGAGGAAAACGTGCCCCGCGCCATCATCGAGAAAGCGAGCGTCAAAGACGCGGTATTCAATGCTGTTAAGGTCCGATGCCAGATCGCGCACCGGCAGGACGTTATAACGAATGAAAGCTACAGAGCCAACCGGCGCATCGTTGCGCAGCTCGACTCGTCCATTGATGTACTTAACTAGGTTCGTGCTGTTGGGATCCACCGTTCCCGTGGAGCCAACCCAGGTTTGGGCGTGCGCCCTGGACATGCTGAGCGCCAAAAATGTTAGGACAACTAATCCGAAACAATACTTTCGCAGATAACAAGCAGGCATTTCCAATACCTCAATTCCTTAGGATGTTCTGGCCATAAGGGGAACTGGATATGGAACAGATTGCCTGCTATGAATGCATCCCAAAGGCCACAGACCAAGAGAGAGCTGCTGCCAGCTTATGTATTCGGGTACTCACCTTGAGCAGAGATATGGCTTTCTTGGACAATTCCCGAAAAGGTGCGCCGTTGGGTAGGCGGGATGTCCTCAAGTGTATTTATTGCAGTCAGGCACCATCCGGGCGCTGATTCACATCCTAGTGTCGGGGTTAATGTTCTTTGCAGCACACAGGCATGGCCAGCCTCTCGATGGAACGCTGTATCTGTATTCACGCCCACTTTTACCAGCCACCACGGGAAAACCCATGGCTGGAAGCGGTGGAACGCCAAGAATCCGCCTATCCTTATCATGACTGGAATGAGCGCATCACTGCCGAGTGCTACGCTCCGAATGGCGCCTCGCGCATTCTTGATGAAGCCGGGTACATTCGGCAGATAGTAAACAACTACT
>DATBVH010000499.1:0-4412 GCA_036515395.1 Candidatus Angelobacter sp. | reverse complement strand
CACGTTTCGCGCGGAAAAATCAAAGACACGCCGCCATCTGACTGAATTCTGGATGGTCGAGCCTGAAGTTGCTTACGCAGAGCTTGACGACATTATGCAGCTTGCGGAAGAGTTCATCAGTTATCTGGTGCAAAGCGCGGTGACCAACCGCAAGGCCGACCTCGAGACAATTGGGCGCGATGTAACCAAGCTGGCCAACATCAAGCCGCCGTTTCCGCGCATCACTTATGACGAAGCTGTCAAAATGTTGCTGGAAGGTCATGCCAAGGGACAGGTAGAAGCAAAGTTCGAATATGGCGGCGATTTTGGCTCGCCCGACGAGACTTATATTTCATCGCAGTTTGATAAGCCGGTGATGGTCCATCGCTATCCGGCCAAGGTGAAAGCGTTTTATATGGAGCCTGACCCGCAGCGTCCGGATCTGGCGCTGTGCGTGGACGTGCTGGCGCCGGAAGGTTACGGCGAGATTATTGGCGGATCGCAGCGCATTGGCGACTATGAGCTTTTGCTGAAGCGAATACGCGAACATGACCTGCCGGAAGCGGCGTTCAAATGGTATCTGGATCTGCGCAAGTTTGGCGGCGTGCCGCATTCCGGGTTTGGCATGGGCATTGAGCGCGCTGTGGCGTGGGTGTGCGGCCTGGAACACGTGCGTGAAACAATTCCATTTGCCCGAACATTGACCCGCATCTATCCATAGGGAAGAGCAGGCGGCGCTCAGCGCTAAGGAGAAGCATCGCCGCAGATTTTCGCTGATGGACGCAGAACAAAAACTGGCCGCGAATTTCGCGAATGAACGCGAATTCCACTTGTAAGGGGAGAATTTAGAGCGAGAACCGCGAAACAGGACCCATACGAATTATGCTTAATCCGATTCGCGTAACTTCGCGTTGATTCGCGGCTAATTTTTTGCCTAGTTGCGTTGAAGATCGAGGACTGGAAACAGCTATGACTCCGGAACCTACAACAACCGCGCCAGTATCTATCAAGACCGAACCGGCCAATCTGCCGGTAGTGGCGGACAACATTGTTCCCAAGAAGATCAGGATTCTTGGCGTGCCCCTGGACCTTGGCGCTTCTCGCCGCGGGGTTGACATGGGACCTTCTGCGGTGCGCGTTGCAGGACTTGAAGCGCGGCTGGAGCAGCTGGGCCATGTGGTGGAAGATGGCGGCAACATCGCAGTGGCGATTGCGGAACAGAAAAGTTCGGGCAATCCGCACGCCAAATATCTGAAAGAAATTACCGCTACCTGTACCAAGCATGCAGAGCAGGTATTCAAAACGCTGGAAGCGGGAAAATTTCCGCTGGTGCTGGGCGGCGATCATTCCGTGGCTGCGGGAACTGTAGCTGGAGTAGCCGAGTTTTTCCGTCAGCAACGGCGCGCACAAGAACAAAGGGTGGGCTTAATCTGGATTGATGCTCACGCCGATATCAACACCCCGGACACCTCTCCCAGCGGCAATGTCCACGGCATGCCTTTAGCGGCCATCATGGGCCTGGGACCATCGGAACTGGCGGATATCTATGGCTTCTCTCCCAAGGTGCATCCGGAAAACTGCGTGCTGGTGGGCGTGCGCGATGTGGATGCCCGCGAAAAAGAAAATATTAAAGAGACTGGGATTGAGGTCTACACCATGCGCGACATCGATGAGCGCGGTATGCGCACGGTGATCGAAGAAGCCTTGCGCATCGCCGGACGCAACACCGCCGGCTATCACGTCTCGCTCGATATGGATTGGATCGATCCAGAAGATGCGCCGGGCGTGGGGACACCGGTGCGCGGTGGCGCCAGTTATCGCGAGGCCCACCTTGCCATGGAGATAATTTCCGATCATGGCCGCATGACCAGCTTTGAGATTGTTGAGGTCAACCCGGTCATTGACGAACACAACCGCACGGCCGATCTGGCCGTGGAACTGGCGCTTTCAGCGTTTGGGAAAAAGATCCTCTAATCTCTGAACAACACAGGCTTGAAACACAGAGGAAAGGAGGAAGCAGAGGAACTTCAAGTAACGCCAAGTGTGACCAAGGATGGCAATTCATAATCCCAGAATCGGACATCCTTTCTCTCCTTTACCTCATTTCCTCCGTGTTTCAAGCTTTTCTCCTTGCGCCGCGAACTCTTTATAATCATCTGTTACTCAGTGCTGGAGGAAGAATGCGTAAAGCAGGCCTCATTTCCCTCATATTGTTTCTGGTTGTTTTGTCTTTCGCACAGGACGCACCTAAAGACGAACCCAAGCACGCGCCTTCAACCAAGGAAGAACGCCAGAGATTTCTTGCGTTGACGCGCAAGCTGGAACAGAACCCGCTGGATAAATCTCTTTACGCGGAAAAAACCTGGGCCAAGAAATGGCTTGAGGGCATTCCCGATATCAATGTGAATATCTGTGCGCCAATTTTGTTTGGGATGGATTTTGTGACGGAGCAGAACAAGTACACGCCACAGCTTTCTTATCAGGCAACGTTCGGCAGCGCGGCTTACATCATCGAGCACCCGGACAAAGCCGGCGATACGGATGCGCAGTTTGTGGCGGGTGTAGAGAGCGCGCTTAAATCTTACAGCGCCATCGTTAAGAGCGATCCGGATGCCAAGTCCAAAGCATTGGACGCTTTGCTGGAAAAGCAGAAGCAAGGCAAGCTGGCTGAATTTGTGCGCACAGCCAGCAAGAGTTGCGAAGACAAGAAAGAAGGAACGTAGCCTACCCGTGAGCTCTCTTCTTCAAAAGCCACTCTGGTCTTGCCTGGTGTTCTTGTTCGCGGCTGTGACCTGGGGCGCCGCTAAAAGCCAAAGCACTTCTGAGACGCCACCAACGTCTCCTGAAAAACATTCCAGCGCTGAAGACCGCCAGCACCTGGTAACGGTTGCGCACAAGTTGGAAGCTGCACCGCTTGACCCGGCGCTCGCACCGGAGCGGCAGTGGGCCATGAATTTTGTCATCGTCGCACCCGACATTCATGTACGACTCTGCCCAACTTTGCTGGGTGACCTGCGCCGGCCCAAATACAAATATAGGTCGGAGATTAGCGAACAGCTTTTAATCTCAAGCGCCGCTTTTCTCGTCGAACATCCAGACCAGGCGGACAACTATCGCGCACAGAGCATGGGCGGAATAGAAGGCGTGCTCAAAGCATATTCGGCGATCATCAAGGCCGAGCCGCAGGCCACCACAAAGTCACTCGATGTCCTGCTGGAAAAGCAGCACGAAGGCAAGCTGGCAGATGCGGTATGGGAAATTGTGAAGAGCTGCCAGTAGGACCCATCACCCAAATCAGTCCAAACGCAAAACTTAGCCGCGAATTTCGCGAATTAAGAGGGCTGATTCGCGCTATTTCGAGTTAGTTGGCAAAGTCTTTTGCGGAATTTCATTGCGTACGTCCAATTGGCGGCGGGTGATGCCGACGGGATCATTCGTCTCACTGGCCCTCGCAGCAAAAACCCTTTTTATTGACAAAGTAAGGCGCTGATGGCAGAGTACTGGACATTCCATCTGCCCCTCTGCCTGCATGCTCTTGAGAAAGGTGAAGCCATCTGGCTGACATTGGCTTTTCTCCACCGGCAGATGGAAGGAGTGGACGAAATGTTGAAGCTTGCAGGAGCCCTGATTTTCCGTGTCGCAGTGTTGCTCATGTGTTGTCTGGCTTTCGTTGCGAGGGGCATCGCCCAAACTGTTTTGCCGCCGCAAGTCAGTCAAACGTTCAGCCGGACCAGCATTCCGCAAACCGGAACGACGGTCTTGACCATCACCCTGACCAACCCGAACACCGACGTGGCGCTGAATAACATTTCATTCGATGATGTCCTTCCTCCGGGACTGGAGAGGCCGCCGCTTGATGGGTTCGATTCCTGCGGTGGTAATTTCTCAAGTATCCCTACCGGGGGCGAGATGCTTCTATCGAACATAACCCTCGGCCCTTCCGGCTCATGTACGATGACCACGACTTTAACTGGAGGGAGTATGGGAATCAAGATCAACAGTTTTGCCGCGCAGACCCCCACAGAAGGATTTGGAAATACTTCCACGGCGACGGTCAACGTTTTGGTCCCGCCCACGATCAGCGAGGCCTTTAGCCCTTTTATAATACCTCTGCGAACCGGCGGCGCCATCCCGCCAATTTCAACACTCACATTCACCCTTACTAATCCGAACCCGGTAGGTGATTTTACGGGCCTCGGCTTTTCCGACAGTTTGATGGGACCGACGGGACTGGCGGGACTGGCGGTGGCTGCTTCTCCGGGTCTCACAAATACATGCGGAGGAACCTGGGCCCCGGCAAGCGGCGACACGCTTTAGAACCTCACGGGGGGCAGCCTGAGTGCAGGTCAGTCATGCACAGTCAGCGTGACGGTCACCAGCACGAAAGGAGGGCGGCAGGATAATGCAGCCGCTCCATTCTCCATTGAAGGTGG
>DATBVH010000498.1:0-3137 GCA_036515395.1 Candidatus Angelobacter sp. | reverse complement strand
CGCTGCCGCTAAACCGGCTTCTACTCATGCTCGCGCTGAAGATGTAACGCTAGAGATTTTCCGTAACGCCCGGAACCTGCCAGCCATCGTATTCGCCATTGAATTCGTCGGCCAACAAATCAAGCTCGGTCTGCAATGCGTTCAGGTTTTCGATTGGCCCCGGTTGTCGCGCCTGGAGCTGAACTTTCTCCACCTCGGCATTCAGGCTCACCGATTCAATCGTCCATCCGCGCTCTTGCAGACGCTGCCCTGCGCTGTCCGCATCGGCCTGGTCAGGGAAAAAGAAGTAATGGTCAAGCTGGGTGGCGTTGCTCAGCGCTTCGTCCAGCTTTTCGTCGGCCTCAGAGCGTTTTGGGCTGGGAGTAAGGAAAGATAGGATGCCTTCAAACATAATCTTTCTTCAATGATACAACGGCAATGTGTACGGCTTGCTGGCGCAGTTCATTACCGAAATCGCTGCTGCTAGTCAGCCCGCCGCCCATTTCAGAACGTCCACGCGCCAAGTTATAATCACTAGTTTTGCGTCGTCTCGTGGACGCATACGCATTCCGCACTCATATTAAAGAGGAACAGCATGGCCCAGCAATTTCGCCAGGAAAAAGATTCTATCGGCATCAAGGAAATTCCCGCCGACGTGTATTACGGTGTGCAGACTGCCCGCGCCGTGGAAAATTATCCCATCTCCGGCATGCGCGCCAATCCCACATTGATTCGCGCCATTGGAATGGTGAAGTATGCTGCCGCGGAGGCAAATAAGGAACTTGGCCTGGTCGACGACAAGCGCGCTGACGCAATCATGCAAGCGGCCAAAGAAGTTGTTGACGGCAAATGGGACGCCTCTTTCGTCGTCGACGTGTTTCAGGCTGGCGCGGGCGTGAGCTTCCACATGAATTCGAATGAGGTTATTGCCAACCGTGCCACGGAGCAGATGGGTGGCAAGCTGGGCGAGTACACCATCCATCCCAATGACCATGTAAATTACGGACAGTCCACGAATGACGTTTTTCCTACATCCATGCGTGTAGCTACGTTGCTGGAGTTGGAAAAACTCTATCCCGTTCTCGACGCGCTGGCCGCCGCGTTTGAAGCCAAGGGCAAAGAATTTCACGGGATCATGAAGTCGGGCCGCACGCACATGCAGGATGCAGTTCCGATTCGCCTGGGTCAGGAGTTTGCCGCCTATGGCGTTGCCATGCGCAAAGCCATTGACGACATTCGCCACGCCGGCGATTCGCTGCGTGAACTTGGACTCGGCGGCTCCGCAGTTGGCACTGGCATCAACACTCATCCTGACTATCGCGCCAAGGCAGTGGCGAACCTGGCAAAAATCTCCGGGCAGAAACTTACACCTGCAGCTGACATGCGCTGGGCCATGCAATCCAATGCCTGCATGGCACAGGTTTCATCATCGCTGCGCAACCTTGCGCTGGAAGTGATTCGCATTTCGAATGACCTGCGGCTCATCTCATCAGGACCAAACACCGGATTTGCCGAAGTCAATGTTCCGGGACTTCAGCCAGGATCTTCCATCATGCCGGGCAAAATCAATCCGGTGATGCCTGAGCTGGCGGCGATGGTTTCATTCCAGGTCGTCGGCAATGACACGGCTGTAGCCATGGCGGTTCAAGCCGGCCAGCTCGAGCTAAACGTCATGATGCCGACCATGGCTTACAACGTCCTGCAATCCATTTCCATCCTCACCAACATGCTGCGCGTCTTTACCGACAAATGCGTCAAGGGTCTCACCGCCAATGAAAAGCGCAATGCGTTCTACGCGCAGAGCACCGTTTCGCTGGCCACCGCGCTCAATCCATATATCGGCTATGCCAAGGCGGCGGAGATTGTAAAGGAATCCGTAGCGACGGGGCGTTCTATCATCGACATTGCGCGCGACAAGAAGCTGCTGAGCGAGCAGGAAATTGCAGAGATTCTCGATCCCGTGAGCATGACGGAGCCGCAGTATCCAAAAGATGCGGCCAAGAGACGGGATGATATTACAGGGAAGAAATAATTTGGCCGCGAATGAACGCGAAAAGCGCGAATTCAATTTGATTCGTGTTTATTCGCGAAATTCGCGGCTGATTTGTTTGATCTGCGTTTATCTGCGCAAATCAGCGGCGAGATTCGGTCAGCACGCCCACCGCAACAACGTCGCACCCACCGTAAATCCAGCCCCCACAGCGGCAATCAACACCAGATCACCTTTCTTCAACCGTCCTTGTTGGCGCGCGCTCTCCAGCGCCAGAGGAATAGTTCCGGCGGTGGTGTTTCCGAATTCGTCAATGTTGATGATGATGCGGTCTTCCTTCAGCCCCAGCCTGTCCGCGGCGGACATAATGATTCGCTTATTGGCCTGATGAGGAACGAACAACGCCACATCGCTGCCTTTGAATCCATTGCGGGTCAGCACCGTTTCAGAAGCTTCCGCCATTTTCCGCACAGCGTATTTAAAGACTGCCTGCCCGTCCTGATGGACGTAATGCATCTTCTTTTCCACGGTTTCATGCGTGGTGGGATTGCGGCTGCCGCCTCCCGGCATAAACAGTGAACATGCCCCGGCCCCATCCACCTCATGAATGAAGTCGATCACATAATTATCATCTGTCGCGGGCTCCACCAGCACCGCGCCCGCCCCATCGCCAAAGATGATGCAGGTAGCGCGGTCCTGGTAATTGATGATTGAGGTCATTGTGTCAGCCCCAATCGCCAATACCCGCTTGTGCGCTCCTGATTCCACAAACTTCACCGCTGTCTGCAGTGCATACACAAAACCTGAACACGCTGCTGAAATGTCATAGCCCCACGCGCCTTTCGCGCCGATCTTGTCCTGCACGATGCAGGCTGTAGCGGGAAAAATCATGTCCGGTGTAACAGTACCCAGAAAAATTGCCTCAACCTCGCTGGCCGGCATACCGCGCTGTTTCAATGCTTCATTCGCGGCTTCAATCGCCATATCAGAAGTGGCCATTCCTTTGTCCACAATGTGCCGCTGCCGGATTCCGGTCCGCTCGATAATCCATTCATTAGAGGTCTCGACCATCTTTTCCAGGTCGGCATTCGTCAAGAGGCGCGGTGGTACATAAGTTCCCAGGGCTGAGATTTTCGCGCGTACAAGGTTGGCCAAAAAGTTTCTCCAG
>DATBVH010000497.1:0-3799 GCA_036515395.1 Candidatus Angelobacter sp. | reverse complement strand
ATGGGTTCTCCCAGAATTGAAGCTGAAAAAGACGGCTGGCCATTATAGCCAAAGAGGGTCTTGGCCGATGCCATTCAGTTTAGAATCGCAATGTGAATGCGCTCTTTCAGCTTCTCTCTGACCACGAACTTCCCGCTCTGTTAGCGATGATGCGCGAGTTCTATTCGCAGCAAGAGATGCAGCTCGACGAAGCTGCCGCGTCCCTTGCGGTAACCAGGGCTTTGGAAAATCCCGAACTGGCGCAGATTTATCTCATCTTTCACGGCACGGAACTGGCGGGATACTTCGCGCTTACTTTTTGCTTCAGTCTGGAATTTCACGGGCGTTTTGCCCTGCTCGACGAAATTTATCTTCGCGAGCCATACCGACGGCAGAAGCTGGGCAAGGCCGTGGTCGCCTTTGCGGAAGACTTGTGCAGGAAGGCAGGCGTGAAGGCCCTGCGGCTTGAAGTGGGACGGGAAAACCACGGCGCACAATCACTTTATCGAGCTGCCGGATTCAAGGAAGACGAGCGGAATTTGATGACCAAGTGGCTCTAGCTGCAGAAAAAGCCTCCATGAGCGACTGGTTTTGCGCTCATGGAGGGTTAGAAGGAAGGAGATTAGTTGTGCCCTTCCGGTTGCGAATCAAAGAACAGAAAAAAGTTTGTTGGCTGGTCCGGCGCGGCCTGCCCCGCTGCTTGCGCGGCGCGCAGTGCATCAAGGGAGTTGATGCCGGTCTTTCCATCGGCGCTAGGCCATGCACTGGGATCAGTCACAAGCACGGAGATCACTTCCCACCACACTGGTCCAAAATTCTTGCCGTCAATGATGTGGCTGTGATTCAGCGTGGGTACCAGCACGCTGGTGTTCGGCGGTACCTTGCCAAGTTTGGCCAGCACTGGACCAAGGTCGGTCTGCGTCGTGTGCATGGTGCAAGTGCTCGGCATGCCCTTATGCTGCGTGACCGGCAGTCCTGGTTCCGGACATTGCACCGGAACGGTGGGATTCGTCTTAAACGCTTCCGGAATGAAGCCGAAGAGGCTAAGCAGCGCCTGCCCTAAAGCTGGCGTGAAAGCGTCATTGGGGTTCGTGTCATTACCAAAGAACGGAGCGATTACATACAGCTTTAGGGTGTTTTGAATTGGCCGGAAATTTGGATCGATTGTTGACCCGTGACCCACGGTGCAGATAGGACGCTGGAATTCATTTGCATCCACTGCCGCTACCTGCCCGTTATGGTCAAGATCATCAAAGGGTTCGTGAATACAGTCAAAATTCTGGAAATAGGTGAATACCAGAAGCTGGCCCTGGGCAAATCCTTCGGTCTGGTTCACCGCCAGAGGCCTTGTGGTGTTGTCATTGTTTTGTGCAAAACCACCAAGGGTTAGTAGCAGTACCGCTGATGCAGTCGCGAGCATGCGAAAAGCTCGATGTTCTCTCATTTGTGTACCTTCCTGTTATGGAGTAGAAAGCTGCTATGAAGGATTGGGGGCCTGGTTACGTTGGTATGGAGTCAGCACTGGATGAGCGGTTACACGCACAAGAAATTAAATATCGTGTAACGAATTAAGAGGACTGGACTCGCCGTTATGCCATAGCTTCTGCGATCTTCAGCTTTTGAATGTCCTTTTTTTGTTTCCTTCCATGATTTAGTCTTTTCTGTCTCCAGGAGATCGCCCATGAAACTTAACCGCACGTTTTCTATCCTGCTTATCACCTTCGCAGCTCTGGCACTTAGCGCCGCCGATTATCCCCCGCCGCAATCCGGCACGTTTATCGTGAAAGACTTTCAGTTCAAGTCCGGAGAGAAATTGCCGGAGGTCAAGCTGCACTATTACACGCTGGGAACGGCGCAAAAGGATGCCAGCGGCAAGGTGCGCAACGCGGTGCTGATCCTGCATGGCACCGGCGGCACGGGCAAGCAGTTTCTCACGCCGAATTTTGGCGGCGTCGTCTTCGGCCCTGGCCAACTGCTGGATGCATCCAAATACTTCATCATCCTGCCGGACAATGTGGGCCACGGTGAATCCAGCAAGCCAAGTGACGGCCTGCACATGCGCTTTCCGCACTATGAATATGACGACATGATCGAGCTGCAATACCGCCTGCTCACGCAGGGATTGGGCGTAAACCATCTGAGGCTGGTGATGGGGACATCGATGGGCGGCATGCATAGCTGGCTATGGGCGGAGCAGCACCCCGACTTCATCGACGCGGCCATGCCGCTGGCCAGCCAGCCGGTGGAGATTGCCGGACGCAATCGCATGATGCGCCGCATGATCATGGACGCGATCCGCACCGATCCGGAATGGAATAATGGCGAATACAAACAACAGCCTCACGGCCTGGCTGCGGCGCTGGATATTTTGCTGATCATGGGTAGCGCGCCTTTGCGCATGCAGAAAGATGAGCCGACACGAGAACAAGCCGATAAGTTCCTTGAGGACTTTGTCGCATCGCGCATGAAAGTCACCGACGCGAATGACATGCTCTATTACTTTGACGCGTCACGGAATTACAATCCTGAGCCGCAACTGGAAAAGATCACCGCACCGCTCATCGCGGTAAACTCAGCCGACGATCAGATCAATCCGCCCGAACTCAAAATCATTGATCGCGACATTCAACGCGTGAAAAATGGCCAATACGTGCTGCTGCCGATCACGGACCAGACGCGCGGGCACGGTACCCATTCCTGGCCGGCGATCTGGGGCGACCATCTGGCGGACTTGCTGCAGAAGTCGCAGCATTGATTTTCTTGAGAGAACCTCAGTTTGCGAACGCAGCCACGACCCAGAAGTTGGCGTAGCCATGTTGCTGGTCGGGACGGAAGCACGCGCCAAACTTCATGATGTGGAAATCAGCATTGGCGGCGCGTGGATTTAATTCTGCCGGAAGGTGATGTGGATCAGAAGACGTGAACACGACAACTGCCAAGACACCAGTCAATTTGTCCGTCAGCTTCAGGGCATCGCCATCCGTTGTGCAAGCCAGTTGATGGAGCGCCGCATCTTCGCGCGTGTAAATTGGCCTGATGCCTCTGGCCTTTCGGGCCAGATTAAATGCTTCAGCAAACGCCGCGTTGAACTGTGGTTCCGAATAGTCAGGAACAAGAAAGATAAAATCCTGCGCGACATAGATCCTGCCCTGGTGCTCAACCACCCCGATACCGACTGCGTTATAGCTGGTACTCAGAATGTTGGCACGATGCCCGCTTGACCCCATGAGCGCTGGATGAACGTCTTCAATATATTCAGTGCGGGCCACATTTTCTGCGGAAACTGTAAAGCGCGCGCCGGTAGCGCCAAGACGCTCTGGCAGTGAGTTTTCGCCGGGAAACTGATGTGAGAGCTTGCCGTTTTCCGCCAGCAGTTGCGCATGGGCGCGGGCTGCCTCAGCAGCGTGATCATCCCATTGCAGGACGGTCAATCCGTGGCTGGCGCGCTCGTGGTTCAATTCTTCAAAAATGCGTTTCTCAGCCGAAGAGATCGATGGGCCGGTTGGAATGGCCTGCGCGGCGGCGCTCAGCAGAAAAATAAAGACGCAATGGAAGAGAAGGTTCATTGATCCGATTTCCGGGCCTTTTCATTCACTAGATCACTCGGCTGAGCGATAAAAAGCCGCCACCACCCAGAACTTGGAGAATCCCGTAGCGCCCCCGGTCTGAAGGCAGACGCCTATGTTCATGCGCTGGAGCGTTTTGTCAAAAGCGTACCTCCGCATATCGCTAGGCAGAGCGCCGGGCTCGGATAGGGAAAACACCAGCAGTCCTGATGCTCCGGGCATGTTTTGGATCATTCTGTCGGTGTGCATGTCCT
>DATBVH010000496.1:0-2913 GCA_036515395.1 Candidatus Angelobacter sp. | reverse complement strand
CGACCTGCAAGACCTCAAGGCCAATCCTGAGCGTCCGGCAACGGGCACCGTGGTTGAAGCCAAAGTCGATCGTGGCCGCGGCGTGGTTGCCACTGTCCTTGTACAGAACGGCACGTTGCGCGTGGGGGATAATTTCATTATCGGCAACACATTTGGCAAAGTGCGCGCCATGTTTGACGATCGCAGCAAGGCCGTGGAAGAAGCGCCGCCATCAACTCCGGTTGAAGTGCTTGGTCTGGAAGGCTTGCCGCAATCAGGTGACGTGCTCATGGTTGCCGACCGGGAGAAAGCGCGGCAGATCGCAGAGTACCGCGAGCAGCGCGCGCGTGAAGCCACGCTGGCCAAGAGTTCCAAGCTTTCTCTGGAAGGCCTGGCGGAGCAGATCAAGACTGCCGGCATGAAGGAGCTGCCCATTATCCTGAAGGCTGATGTGCAGGGATCCTCGGAAGTTCTGGCCGATACGCTGACCAAACTTTCCAATGAAAAGGTGAAGATCAAGATTCTCCACACCGGTGTGGGCGCCATCAATGAAAATGATGTGCTGCTGGCATCGGCGTCGAATGCGGTGATTATCGGCTTCAATGTGCGTCCGGAGCGCAAGGCTCAGGAACTGGCGGACATGGAAAAGATCGATATCCGCCTGCATTCGATCATTTACGAGCTTCAGGACCAGATCAAGAAAGCCATGCTGGGCCTGCTGGATCCGGTGATCAAGGAAACCTACCAGGGCCGCGCCGAAGTTCGCGACACGTTCCGCGTTCCCAAGGCAGGCACCATTGCTGGCTGTTACGTGCTGGACGGCATCATCAAACGCGATTCCGACGTCCGCCTGGTGCGCGATGGCGTGCAGGTCTACAAAGGCAAGGTCGGATCGCTCAAGCGCTTTAAAGATGACGCCAGCGAAGTGCGTAACGGCATGGAGTGCGGCATCAATCTCCAGAATTTCAATGACGTAAAGAAAGGCGACGTGATTGAAGCCTTTGTCACCGAGCGCATCGCGGCGGAAATGGGAGTCGCTTAGGAATCTGGTAATTGAGTAATTTGGTAAATGAGTAATTGGGTTCGGCGCAAGCCGGACCCTTTATTTTGCCCGCGAATCGCAATGGTCAGACTGTTTGCCAATGACTGAGCAGTCAGTCGGCAAAGCTGTCATCTGCTAAGCTTGTGCGTCATCGAAGCAAGCTGCTACTCGACTCTTTCGTCAAGCTTCTGCTCCCGGTGATTTATTGAAGTCGGAGGCTTTGACAGCTACAAAATCGTCTACATGTAAGGGTTTGCCTCCACTCCGCTTCGGTGAGAAAGTTGCTCACGTTTTTTTTTCATTCGACTGGGTTGTTCGATTCCTACATGGAAGGTCTGATTCAAAACTCATATTCCACCGCTCCCGTTGGGAGATAAGCGAAGACAATGAAATCTGTCAAAGAGTTTTTTGTTCCGAATTTTTTGCTTCCGCCAATGCAAAAAAGCTATGGCGGCCCATCGGCTCGCCATAGCTTTTCTCGATCCGGGTGATCAACCCTCGTCCGGACAAGCTGGTTTAAGGTTTGCCTCGCAGGTTGATGCGAACCGCGAAGTTTCTCTGCACAAAGACCCCATTCTCAAAGTCAAAGGCTGATGCACTGGCTGTTACGTCTGCCGGGCCGCCTGTGAATAGATCTGCCAGCGCGCGTCCGTGGAAGGTCTGGCCTACTGTCTGGATGGAGGCGCTCCATGGAGTAGTTCCATTGCAGGGAACAAAGACGGAGAAGAAACCGAAGGTTGAGGCGGGCCCATGCGTTTGCTTCAGTTGTCCGGAGATAGTCACAAAGGCCTGTTGCGAGCAGGAAACGAAGCCGGAAATGGTTGCCGCTCCGGTTGAGGGGGTCACCGATCCGAACTGGAGGACGCTGGGCACAATTGCGAGCGGCGGAGGCGCCGGCACAAGGTTAAAGACCAGGTTCGCATTGGAATTGGGGAAGAACGAGAAGGACGAAACCATGAAATAGTAGGTCGTTCCCGCCACCGCGTCAAACCGTATGCGCGACTGCAGCGAGACTGAATCGTCATTGCAGGCCAGTTGCGTCAGCGAACCGCGAGAACCGGTGTAGACGCTCAGTGTCGTATCGTAGTTGCTGCCGAAGGTGTTGGCCTCGATCCGCATGTTCTGGGTAGGTATAAAGGCGAACCACACCGTCTGGGTGCGGCCTGCGCAGAACGGGTCGTCGGGGGCCGTGGTGGCATTGGCTACATTCTGGCTCACCGTGAAGGGCATGGAAGGTATGACGGTTGGAGCATTGAAATCGTCATTGGGCGGCGGCAGCGGAATGACTGAAATCCGAGTTACGGCCAGGTCGGTGTTCCCGGAGAGATTGTCTCCCTGGAAAGTCACAAGGAAATCTCCGGCCAGGCTGCCGGACGGCGTCCAGTTGAAAGTGCCCGTATTGTCGCCATTGTCCACGAAGGTTGCGCCTGCCGGCACTCCGCTGGCCGAGAGCGCCACGTGGCGCGATTGCGTATCAGTAGCGGTGACCGTGAAATGCAGGTTCTGGTTTTGCAGCACCGTCAGATGGCTTGGCGCTGTGACGGACACTGTGTGATGCGCATTGAAGCGTACCTCTCCGGTTATCGGTATGACGCCGCAGAACTGTTCAAAAGTGGCATCGAAAGAGACCACGCCGTTGGAGTCATACACCGCTTCCAGGACCGTAAAGCTTCCGGTGAGCGTGTTGCATCCGAAGCCGTCACCGGAGACGTCCAGTCCCGGCTCGGTAGGGGCCTGGAAGGGAAACCGCGTCGCGCCTGTATAGGTCCCCACCGTCAGGGGCTGATCATTGGGGGCCGCGAAATCTAAAGAAAAGAAATGATCGGAACTGGAGAAGAACACCGTAACCCCATTGTCAAAATTGGTGGATGCGCTGAAACCTCCGTCCGCGG
>DATBVH010000495.1:0-6161 GCA_036515395.1 Candidatus Angelobacter sp. | reverse complement strand
GGGCTCGAGTGAGGCATGCGACCCTTCACTGTATTTCTGGTTCCATGATGCCTTTTCGTCGATAGACATTTTTCTGTAACCCCGAGCGTAGCGAGGGAGCGTGTTCTCGCCCACAATCCTAAAAGAACAGTATTGCAAATCCTTGTGCGAGCATTTCGGGATGAGTTCTTTTCTGACCCTACATTGAGTTCCAGCTCGTAGAGTTCCCTCGCTTCGCTCGGGATTATAAAAAATCGCTATTTTGCTGCGTTATACTGGAAGCGTGAGCACAGAACAGGAAAAGACGTTTTACCTTGAGACCTTTGGCTGCCAGATGAATGTGCATGACTCTGAAAAAGTCATTGGCACTCTACAGCACCAGGGCTACCGCCAGGTACAGACCGTGGAAGAGGCCCATCTGGTCCTTTACAACACCTGCTCCATTCGTGACAAAGCGGAACAAAAGGTCTTTAACCGACTAAACGATTACAAGAAGCTTCAGAAACAAGGCAAGAAATTTGGTGTGCTGGGTTGTGTGGCGCAGCAGGAAGGTGAAAAGATTTTTGAGAAGGCGCCATACGTCTCGCTGGTGGCCGGCTCAGCTTCTTATCGCAACCTGCCCGCGATGCTGGTGCAGATTGAGGCAGGGAACAATCGCGTAACCGGCCTCGACGATCGCCAGACTGACCTGACTTTTGAAACCGATTTCACGGCGCGCACCAATCCGCACCGCGGCTACATCACCATTATTGAAGGCTGTGACAAGTTCTGCGCTTATTGCGTTGTGCCGTACACGCGCGGCAAAGAGCGCAGCCGCACTTCGGATTCAGTGATGGCTGAAGCGCGGCAGATGGCTGATCTCGGTTATACCGATATTCAACTTCTCGGCCAAAACGTGAACGCCTATGCCGATCCACTGGGCAAGAAAACTTTCGCTGAATTGCTGTATGCCATCGGCGAAATTCCCGGCGTACGCCGCGTGCGCTTTACCACGTCCCATCCGCGGCATTTCAGTAAAGATATTGTGGATGCCATTGTGGCTTCGCCCCGCCTGTGCGATCACATCCATTTGCCGGTACAGAGCGGGTCTTCACGGGTGCTGAAGGCCATGAACCGCGAATACACCCGCGAGATGTACCTGGAAAAAATCTCATGGATGAAAGCCGCCAAGCGACAGCTTTCAATCACTACAGACGTCATTGCCGGGTTTCCCAATGAGACCGCAGCCGAATTCGAGGAAACCGTCACCTTGCTCCACGAATGCCAGTTTGATGCCGTCTTTACCTTCAAGTATTCGCCTCGTCCCAATACCCCCGCACTGGCTATGATCGATAGCATCAATGACGCGGAAAAATCCAAGCGCCTGCAGGTCCTCCAGGAGCGCCAGCGAGAGATTCAGAGACTTAATTACGAGAAGCGCATAGGCCATACATATGAAGTAATGGTTGAAGGCAGGAATGAAGCGCGGGGGCAGATGATTGGGCGGACGTCGCAAAATATTACCTTGAACTTTACTGCTCCGGAAGAAGCCGTGCCGTCTGTGGGCAGTTATGCTAACGTGATCGTTACCAAGAGTTTTCCCAACAGTTTGTTGGGCGTGATGGTCCAATAGGCGAAATCGTCGAGCTGCGACTTATTCAGTTTGGAGCGGAGTGACAACTAGACGGGAAGAGTAATCGGCGAGGCCGACCACGCGCCGAGCCGATCGATTCAGGAGCGTAACGCTGGTGGGTGAGCGTCGCCCCCCGGCGGTTTGGAGCGGAGCGACATGGAAATAGAAATGAAAATTCGCGGATTGATGATGGATCCTGTAACGAACATGCCTATCGTCGTCCTGAAAGATGTTGGCAGCGATACGGTCCTGCCGATCTGGGTTGGCGTGTATGAAGCCAACGCCATTGCTCTGGAGATCGAGAAAGTCAGCACGCCCCGCCCCATGACGCATGACCTGATCAAAAATCTGCTGATGGGCCTGGACACGCATGTCCACAAAATTGTGGTGAATGAGCTGCGCGACGACACATTTTTCGCCGTAATCTGGATGGAGCGGGAGGGAAGAGTTATCAGCATCGATTCCCGTCCCTCAGACGCGCTGGCGCTGGCTCTGCGCCTGGACTGCCCCATTTACGTGGAAGATGAAGTGCTCAAGACGTCCAAAGTGGCCAGCACCGCCGCTGACAAAATCTCATCCGACGATTTGCGTAAGTGGCTGGAAGGCCTGAACGATGAGGATCTGGGCCATTACAAGATGTAGCTTTCAGCAATCAGCCGTCGGCATTCAGCCCTGAAACGACGTCGCTAGTCTAGTGTAAAGAAAACCTTTGAAATGCAGAGGAACGGAGGTAGCAGGAGTCTTTGGTTTCTTATCCTGATCCTCGGTTTACTCCTCTCCTCCGTGTTTCAAACTTTCGGTATTTCCACCCGCATTGGGTTCAGGGCTGATTGCTGAATGCTGAGCGCTATTCTGAATGCTTCCTGAAGAACAACTCCAACGTCTCTATCTCGCCGGTTTTGAACTGCAAACCTTTGAGCGTTTTCCCAAGGCCGTGGGCGTCCTACGCAATGGCTGCCTGGCATTTCTTGTCCCAGGGGCCGACGGTTTACAGATTCTGGGAAATGTCGGCTGGCGCATGGGAGAAAGCCTGGGACCGCTGGTAGAGCGTGAAGGACGCAAAGTCTTCGTCCACAAACAGGAGCTGCTCGAAGCCACGCCTGAGCGAATTGCCACGCTGGAACGGTTTCGAGAAGATCTGAAGGCCATCCTGCGGGGAGAAAGTCTGACTTAGCAATAGCCGGCAAAATAATCTCATTTTTTCCTAAAGTGGCGAACACATCACGTCATATTTCATGGCAGCTACAGGCGCATGGCTAACGGTGATCTGATTTCTGGTCTTCGCCGAAATAAAAGTCGTGGTTATACTGGCAGCGGCTGCTGCGTTTGTAGCCGTGAGACTGCAATGTCCTGAAGCAGTCATACCCAGAAGCGCAATATCATCAAAGGCTGCAGCGGTGGTGACAAGGGAAGCGGACAAAACGATACTGGCTGTTCCACCTGCTGCTGCTGAAGTATTTATGCAAGTGCTTCCAGAGGCTGAACCAAATAGCTTGATGGAACACTTTGTTCCTGCCCTTGGGGCCGCATCGATCCTCAGTCCGTCCCATTCTGTAATAGCTGATCCGGCTCCTATGGTTGGGGTGGTTACATGCACGCCAGTATTGAGCGCCTGCGTATAAACTCCTGACTGCGTATCCGCCCTGGCCACAATCGCAGAGCCTTCCAATGTTGACTCTAAGGTCGTCTGAATGGCTGATTGGATACCAAACTGATATGTTCCGGTGAGCGCAGGATTGGGACCATACACAATCAATCCGACATTTGCCATGGGAGCGTTTCCGATAGCGGCAGTGCTGCCCATTGACACGGTAGAATTGAAAGAAGCAGCATCCCCGATGCTAACTTTCCCGACTCCAGTCTTGATGGCAAAATTGTGGATCGCTGCCGTCATGTCAGCCACAAACAGACCGTAAGCATTTGTGAAAGTTCCACCGCCAACATTTTGCGGCGCTTCAGCGTAGAAGGCGACTCCATTTGTAACGGTGCCTGACGACCAGTTTTTAGCAAGACCATCAAATGCGCGAAGATTAGTAACGTTGCCATTGTTCGAGGGGAACTGCTCAGGCAATGGAACACCTGTAGCAACTCCGCCATTATTCGCCGTGGCTTGAACACCGCCAATTAACAGCGCTGTTGCCGCCCCGGGGTTGAAGCCCTCAAATCCCCCACCGAATCCGGTATTAAATGCTCCACTGCCAAAATCGGAAAAGCTGCCGTAGGTTGCCGTTTCCTGTCCAGTGAAATTAACCGTGTTGCTTGTCGGTATATCCAGTTCTGTAACCTGGCCAAAGTTAAAGTAGGCAGCCGGAGAGGTAACAGGATTCAAGAACTGCTCAACGCCAAACCCGATAAGCTGGGTATCTCGGGTACCCAGGTCTTCCAATTGCAAAATGCTGTTTGTCGATGGATTCGCTTTGTTCCACAACCCCCCAAATGTCCCTCCACCATTGGCTCCCAATGTTTGCCCTGATTCGATTGGATAATTTGGCACCAAAACCTCAACGCCATTTTTTTTCGCGTGCTTGAAGTCCTGAGCACGCAGAATCAAGGACCCTGCCAGCGTTGAAAGTCCAATACCGAGGAGGAGGATTAGAAATGCCTTGCTGCGTCTGCTCATACTGCTGCACCGCCTTAAAATGGGTGGTTCGGTCTAACGCTTAACGCTTAAGGATAAGGGAACCGAATGGGCGCCTCCTCCAGTAGCGCCGAAAATCAGCCATCTTCGCAATTTTACATAATATCTGTTATCAGACATTAAGTATTATCCTGTAGCGTTGGCGCAATATCGCTTCAGCGGCTCATTCATGCCGCAACGCGATCATTGGATCAACTCTTGATGCCCTTCTGGCCGGAATATAACCAGCAATCATCGTCACAAGCAAAGTTGCCGCCACAGCTAGCGCAATGCTCCAAGGATCGTGAGGCGTAAGCCCAAATAGACGGGTCTTGAGTAAGCTGCTGGCGATCCATGCCGCAGGCACTCCTACAGCGATCCCAGCCAGCACGATTGCGGCTGTCTCGCGCAGGATCATCTCCATGATTGCGCTACGTTCGGCGCCCAAGGCCATCCGTATGCCAATCTCATTGGTCTTTCGGGCTACCGCGTAGGCCATGGTTCCATAGAGTCCCACGCACGCCAGCAGTAGCGCCAGAAAGCTGAATGCTGAACTTAAAGCGGCAAATGTCCGATCCAGAAACAGCACCTGTGAGACGACTTGGGATTCCGTCTTTACATCCACCATTGGCACATTTTTATCTAGGGCAGTCAGTTCACGACGAATGTCCGCCAGCAATGAGGACTGCCCCGCAAGCGGACTTTTTATGGAAAACGTCATGAAAGGCCAGGAGAAGCTAGGGGCTTCCAGTTGATTGCCGCCAGCGGCGGCAAATATCTGAGAATGTGAAAAATACACCGTGGGCGGAGCCTCTTCCCGAATCCTGGCATACTTCACGTCGCTTGCCACTCCGACGATTTGATACCGCCCGTGGCTCTTCTTGCCGCCGAAAACAATCTCGTGGCCTAAAGGATTATCGCCGTGCATGTATTTATCCACGAACTTCTGATTGACTACTGCCGCCAGCGGAGCGCTTTGTGTATCCTGCTCGCCCAGTGGGCGTCCCAGGCGTATTGGGATGGCCAGTGTTTGAAAATAATTGGGACCGACAATGTGGCGGTAAAAATCCACCCCTTTATCATCTTCCGAATAGCCAGGGACCATTGCTGAAGTAGAACTTGAACCTGCGCCTATGGCGTTGCGATCTGAAAATGTGACTGCCTGAACACCCGAAATTCGCTGAATCCGGCGTTGCAGTTCCAGATAATAATCATCAAGCGCTGTGCTTTTGTAACCGTTGAGCCCGGGACGCACTGTAAACAGCAAAATGTTCTGCCGGTTAAAGCCCAGGTCTTGTCCCTGGAGAGTATTCAAGGTTCGCAGCAACAGACCTGCACTTATGAGCAGGAGTAGACATAATGCGACCTGACCCGCTACCAGGATTTTGCCGGTGGCAAATCGTACTGCGTGTGATCCTGACGTAGGCTGTTTCAGCGAACTAACTAAGTCGGTTCGAGTGGCACGCAAGGCGGGTGCCAAGCCAAACAATATCCCGCTGACAATACAGACAAGGGCTGTGAATGCCAGCACTCGAATATCAAGGTGCAACTCCAGGTTGATTTTTGCTCGGCCACTGGACAACAGGGCGAGCAATACCCTGCCGGCCCATTTGGCAATCACAAGCCCGAGCAATCCGCCGCAACATGCCAGCAGTACGCTCTCAGTAAGCAGCTGGCGGATGAGCCGTCCCCGGCGCGCACCAAGAGCAAGTCGAACGGCAATTTCCCGTTGTCGGGCATTGGCGCGAGTCAACAAAAGCGAAGCCACATTGCCGCAAGCAATCAGCAGGACTGCACCTACCATCATCATGAGCAGCAACAGCGAGCTGGAAAATTGCCGTCTCAGGCTGTCCAGACCTTCTTTGACCGGAACGATCCGCAGGACAGGCTTGATGGGAGCAGGCGTGGGAACCATGGCATTTAGGTTCTGGTCAAACGTCACTTCCAACTCTG
>DATBVH010000494.1:0-7464 GCA_036515395.1 Candidatus Angelobacter sp. | reverse complement strand
TGTCTTCTTACCAACTACCAATTACTAAGTACCAAATCGAAAAAATTGAAGTTGCTAATGCGGTTTGCTAAACGAATTCCACGGTTTACTGAACGATTCTGTGGTTACTAACGAATCATGTGGACCGCAGGTGCCCTCGCCTGCGAACTGAATTTGTGGCACAGGCACTCCTGCCTGTGATTTTCTTGCCAAATACCAACTACCAAATACTGAAACAGGAGGAATGAACGCAGCTGAAACACAAAAGCCAAAGGCTAAGAGCCAATGGCCAAGAGCCGCTCTTTTTTCGCACACCACGGCCCCCTACCAAAGGAGCTTTTTCATTCCGAAATGAAGCCTCAGCCGGCTCACACTTCAGGTCCTAAGGGGCCGCGGTAACTGGGACCCATACGATAGGCCACAGACCACAGGGATGCAGGCCGTTTCGGGTTTCCCCGGCCAGCAAGCTTTTGTTGCTTGCCGCTCCTCCCGCCGACGCCGCTCCCGGCTGAAGTACCCTCACAATATAGCAAATATACAGCGAACAAAGCAATAGAAAAATGACGGATTTCAGAGAAAAATTCCGCCCTTTTGCCGTGCCCCGCTCGCTCAAACCGCCCAGTTCACGGAGCGTGCTAGTCCAAGCCAAGAGATAGTTCTGGGTAATGCACCTGGCAGCCTCCTTATATAGAAATTTTCAGGATGATGAACACTCCCATATAATCGACGCTCCAGCCCCGGCAGGGCGAAACAGTCTAGCCCAGGCGCGTAAGCCCTGGGTAACAACGAGAAAAATAGTTGCGAGCCCCGTAGGCGGCGACACCAGACACTGAGGCCTTCGCCCTTTTGGCTGTCAGGAGGAGACTCCCAAATTCCTCCCTGAACACGGTGCGTCCCCCCACGCGACACAAGTGTCAGGGCACGACTCTTAGTCGGGCCGAAAAACTTCAAAAACGACTTCCCTCCGCTCTGCCGAAGGCCCGCGCGCAGCAAAGCGGAGCGCAGGACGCATTCACAGAAGCACGGCGTGCATATCCCGCCTCGTGAATGGCCGGATGCCCGAAGCTCAAGACGACACCACACCTGATCATATATAACGAACCTAATGCCACCTATATTAAAAACCGACGCGACGCCCGGTCTACTCTCCTTGGTCCAGGTGGCTGAAGATCGCAGCAACCTCCGGGGGGCAGAGCTTGCTATTGTCGGATTTCCCCACGACACCGCAACCTGGGGCGTCTTAACGCATGTCACACTCTTGATTGAAGAGGTGATCAAGAAGGAAGGATTTGGCTCACAGCGACATCGCGAAGCAATGATCAATTTAAGTAAGTCAGCTACTTGGCTGCTCGATTGGCTTCGGTCCGCAGATCTACCTATCAAAGAGCCGTGGCTGCGTTGGACTCCTGCTCTTTCACAGGCATCCATGGAGGCGGAGCAAGTCGCACGAAATTATCAATCGTTTGTCATGTGCTTTACGATGTGGCACAAGAACCGCATGGGCGTGGAGGTCTTGTCTCGCCGTCATCTCCGCTTTACTCCAACAGAAGCGGAAATAGGATCAATGCAACATAGAGTGCGTGCATATCAGCAAGGAGTACGGCGCCCCAACTGGCCATCAACCCCTGATTCACCGCCTGCAACGTCATTCGTTGAGGATCCAGAGATAAAAATACGCTTGCAGAAACTCTGCCAAAGCGCGCTCGTCACGGGCGCACTCTCTGTTGAATACCCCACTGATCGGGTCCTCCTTGACCGACTTAATGAAACTTATTTTGCTCGGTTAGAGTTTCAATTTAGGCACAATTCACAATTCGATCTTGGCGGCTATACCCTGGAACAGTATCGCCGCTTTTTTGCAGCCCTAATGGCAGTATCTAGCGTGCATGAACATTTCTGCTTCCTCTGGGAGCAGTTCGGCCACCGCTATCCTTCCCAGTCAGCGATTCTCGTTAAAACTGTTTCTGAATGGGCCAGCCTGCTATCCAGCATCAGCAATCTTCCAAATAAGGTAATTGAGATAATCTTGAGCGATATGACTTTTGGCACGATCCGGCCACTTGAGATTTATATTCATCCATTCTTTCCTTCGGCAAACGGTAAAAGTCTATACCTTGCCCCACAATTCATTATGAACAGCAGAGCAGAAGAAAATATTTTACGTACCTGTTCATATCTCAGACCACGCCTTTACAGCAATATAGCCAATGCCAAAGAAGGCGAGATGAGAAAAATGATCGCATCCTTAGCTCCAAGTCGTTTTAGAGTAATAGGGCCCGTGAAATTGCCAAGTCCATATCCTGATATCGATTTGCTCATGTCAGATAGAGAGAGTTCTCATGTTTTGATTGGCGAATTAAAGTGGACACGCAAGACCATCAGAGCGATAGAGCACATTGATAGGGATGAGGAACTGCACAAGGGTTTTAAGCAACTTGGTCGCATACAAGATTTCCTCAATCGCACTCCCGATTATTTGCAGCACAGTCATATTCCGCCTAACCCTATTCTGTCGTACGCATTGATCGGACGAGACCATTTGGTCTGGATCGAGCCGGAGGACAACATCTTTTTGATCGAGTTTGATGCCCTGCTTTGGATGTTCCAGAATTCTGACAACCTCCAGAATGGTATCAATCAGCTGCGAAAATATGACTGGCTTCCAATCGAGGGAATAGACTTTTTTGTTCGCCATGAACGCGCCACAGTCACTGGCATCACCATCGAAACCGAAGTCTTCCACCAGCAGAAAATTTCGGGGCACCTACAATAAACAGAGGCCGCTGTTGAAAGGCTGGGTTGATACGGCACATGACGCGAAGCACCTCACAGGAGTCCCGAGCCAACTCAAGTATTCGGTTGAGCGCACACCCAAATGCCAAAGAGGTCTTCGCCCAGATTGCCTTCCCCTCCCTGATCTCTACCATGTTCATGGCGTTCTTTAAATGACTGAACCCATTCACACTCGTTGCTGCATCGCCGGAGGAGGACCTGCCGGCATGATGCTGGGATTTCTTCTGGCCAGAGCGGGCGTCGATGTTTGTGTGCTGGAAAAGCATGCGGATTTTCTACGTGATTTCCGCGGAGACACCATTCATCCTTCAACGCTTGAACTCATGTATGAGCTGGGCATCCTGCACGATTTCCTGAAGCGGCCCCATCAGGAAATATTGGAACTGGCGGGACAGGTGGGCAAGGAAATGGTGACTATTGCCGACTTCCGTCACCTGCCGACACATTGCAAATTCCTGGCGCTCATGCCGCAGTGGGACTTCCTGAACTTCATTGTCGAGCACGCGCGGCGCTATCCAACTTTCCGCCTCATCATGCAGGCTGAGGTGGTTGATCTTATAGATGAGAACGGCGCTATTGCGGGCGTGATCGCGGAGACGCCTGACGGGATCAGAGAGATTCGCGCGAATCTTACTGTCGGCGCGGACGGCCGCCATTCAATCGTGCGTGAACGCGCCAAATTGCAGATCATCGATCTGGGCGCGCCCATGGATGTCTTCTGGATGCGCTTGGGGCGGGGTCCCACCGATCCTGCCCAGACTTTTGGCCACGTGGAACCCGGCAAAATATTTGTGATGCTTGACCGCGAAGAGTACTGGCAGTGCGCCTACGTGATTCCTAAAGGTCGGGGTGAAGAGATCAAGAGCAAAGGGCTGGCGACGTTCCGCGAAGAGATTGCCGCTCTTTCGCCGTTTCTGGGTGACCGCGTGGAGGAATTGCGTGACTGGAAAGATATAAGCCTGCTTACGGTGAGCGTGGACCGGCTGGCGCGTTGGTATCGTCCGGGATTGTTGTGCATCGGCGATGCCGCGCATGCCATGTCGCCCATCGGAGGCGTCGGGATCAACCTGGCAATTCAGGACGCCGTTGCTGCCTCCAACATCCTGAGCAGCAAGCTGCGGCAAGGCACTCCTTCCGTGGATGATCTTGAGGCCGTCCAGCGCCGACGGATGTTTCCAACTCGGGCGACGCAACGCATGCAACTGGTTGTGCAAAATAACGTGATCAGGCGCGTTTTGGGCGCGACGAAACCGCTATCGCTTCCCTGGTTTCTGAAACTGTTCCGCCGATTTCCCTACCTACGCCGCCTGCCCGCACGCGTGGTGGGCATTGGATTTCGTCCGGAACACATAAGAACGGCTGTGCAAGAAAGAGCGGAATAATCGAATGTCGTCCGATATCAATCTCAGTGTCATTATCTCTCGATGCAAAACCCTTCTGTTTTCCTCTGTGTTCCTCTGTGACCTCTGTGGTGAAATTCCTGGCGCTAGGGTTTCCCAGTCGTGAGCACCACTTTGCCTGTCGACTTCCTTTGTCGCAGCAGTTCCATCGCCTGCGCGACATCCTTGAGATCAAAGTGTTGCGAAACGTGGGGCTTGAGTTTGCCTTCCTCAAACCACCTCAGCAGTTTTGCGTACGACTCGCGCAGCAACTGGGGCTTGCGCGCCTGGTAAGAGCCCCAGTAAAAGCCGATCACATCAATGTTCTTCACCAGCAGGATATTGGCTGGAGCTTGAGGAATGCGTCCGGAGGCGAAGCCGATAATAATGACGCGACCGCCCCACGCGACGCAACGCAGCCCGGCGTCAAACGCATCGCCGCCCACAGGATCATAAATTACGTCGGCATTGTGGCCGCCGGTAATGGCCTTCACGCGCTCGCGAATGTCTTCACGCGAATAGTCAATCAGATGGTCCGCACCATGCTCTTTGGCGATAACCAGTTTTTCCGGGCCGTTGGCGCACGCAATCACATGCGCGCCCATGGCTTTGCCGATCTCGACGGCCGTGAGTCCCACGCCTCCGGCGGCGCCAAAGACCAGCAGCCATTCTCCGGGCTGCAGATGCGCGCGCCAGTCAAATGCGCTGTGCGACGTGCCGTACGTTACAGGGAAGCCCGCGGCGGAGATGAAATCCATCTTGTCGGGAATTTTGTAAACGCGGTTCGCGTCGATCACCACCTCTTCGGCATACGCTCCTGTGCCGGTCAGCGCCATTACCCGATCGCCCACCTTGAAGCTGCTCCCGCCGACGCCAACTTCCGTGACCATGCCGGAACATTCCATGCCGGGCGTAAACGGAAACGCCGGTTTTTCCTGGTACTGGCCGGAGATCAACAGCAAGTCGGCAAAGTTGATTCCCGCGCCATGTACGGCGATCCGAACCGCGCCATCTTTGATCGCAGGCGAAGGAACGTCTTCGACGCCCAGTTTTTCTGGTCCACCCCATTCTCTGCACAGCACGGCGCGCATAAGAACTCCTAACTTTCGGACGCGATATTGTAATTGACGCTAGACTACGCGATTATCGCTTGTGCTGATGAAGTCATCTCAATTCTGCGGCAAGCCACCATTCCTCAACTGCACTGAAATCTTGATCGTCGCCAGCATCTTTCCGTCCGCGCTTGCCGTGCACTCGATTTCCTGCCGCTCTTTTGTCTCCGCCTTTGGCGCATCCACCAGCACTTGCCAGTAGTAATCACTTTGCGGCTCAAGAGAAAGGCTGCCCGCTCCGCTCTGCGTCGTCCATCCTTCCGGCAGTTTCACTGCGATGGTCATGGTCTTCGCCGCGTCCGTGTGGTTGTGCAGCTCCAGAGGGACCAGCAGCGTCGCGCCGCGCTTAATCGCGATCTCCGGCTCTTTGGCCTTCGGTAATTTTGTTATTGCATGCGCCTGACGAAACTTTTCATAGAATCCCCATGGCCCGCCCAGTTCGACAGAAAGTGCGGCAGGCTGCGGGTATGGCTCTCTTGCCGGCGGAACAAATGCAATTGACTTCGGCGTTATGCCTTCAAACACATCTCCGGTTACATTGCCGCCAACCAGCGATTTGCCAAAAACGAAACTTCCTTCGCCGCCCCAGTTCTTCTCCTGCTCCGCTACCTGCTTCTCGTCCATCCCCTTCAGCCCTTCAATGAACTTGCGGTATTGCGTCAGGTGATACTTGAAAGTCTCAAACCCTGCGCGCCAATAAGGAATCTTCAGCGCCTTGGACATGCCATTGGTCTGGTACGTTGGGCCAGTGCCTTTGAATATGTCATCCGCCGCGTCAGGAAAGTAATAAAGTTTTTTCGTCTGCCATGGCTGCAGGCCGTCCAGCAGCGTCTCATTTACTTTCACCGGCCCTGCCAGCTGCGCCGGAAAAACGGAAGGATCGCCCGCGCTATCGAAGGCCTCAGTCGCCAGCACGCCCGCGGCCTGATGGTCGCCGTGGTTCTCACCGATGAAGAAT
Source organism: Candidatus Angelobacter sp. (assembly GCA_036515395.1). GTDB lineage: Bacteria > Acidobacteriota > Terriglobia > Terriglobales > Acidobacteriaceae > Angelobacter. The sequence continues at coordinate 1,243 of DATBVH010000494.1, read as the reverse complement.
CCCGGCATCCATGTGATGATCACCTCCGGACGCGTCAGCCTCACCATCCTGACCAGCTCTTCCTCTACTTCGCCCTGTCGCCAGTTTGCCAGCGACTCTAAAACATTTTGGCTGGGAGTATCGCGCCCGCTCAAGAACCAGACATTGTTGATGCCAACGCTCTCCAGCGCGTGCCGCAACTCCATTTCCCGGGCCGCGCCCAGCGACTGCGCCCGCTCCGGGCCCATATTGTTGTGTCCGGCTTCACCATGCGTGGTGTAGACCACGGCCACATGTTTTTTCTGATCGATGAGCTGCACCAGGTAAGGAACCACGCCGGTTTCGTCATCCGGATGCGCGACGATCAGCAGCACATCAACTTTCAGCCGCTCATCCGGCTTAAGTAATGGCGGCGTTGGGCTGGGCGTTGCGTTCTGTGCGATTGCGGTGTTTATCAACAGCAGCAATAAGCCAAGCAGGCGAATTGGATTCATCAATTTCCTTTCGGAAACATTAAGAGACCTACCCAAGACTCAATTGAAAGCAGCGGAGATTCAAATTTTATCGTCCTTTACGTCCGGTATGGCGTCTCGCCCTTGATCCGCGCGCAAAAAAGCCTGCCCCACGGCCCAGCCACTTTGGTTAGAGTAATGGCTAAAGCCGCCCCGTCGACATCAGGTACATCTCCGCCTTCTTCGCGATGTATCGCGGATCGCGGTCATAACGCTGTTTGGTTACCGGATCGATCACGTCGGCCACCATCACCAGCGTTGGCGCATGTGTAAACGGGTCCATGATGTAGAAATTCGGATCGGGGATGAGCAGCATGTCGCTCTCATGGATCGCCGCCCAGCTGCGGATCGACGAGCCGTCCATGCCAAAGCCATCTTCAAAGCTCGCCTCAGACACCTGCTGGATGGGAAAAGAAACGTGGTGCCAGAGTCCGGGCAGATCAGTAAAGCGCAGGTCCAGCAGCTTGGCGCCTTTTTTCTGGGCAAACTCCAGCACCGCGTTGGGATCAGCTTGGATTCCAGACATAACGAGGCACTCCTCCGCAGTATGAAGATATAGAAGCGACGAAACCGGAGGAAATTGATTGTTTTTATCGGGGGATAAGGAGGATTTATTGAGTTGAACCGGGCTTGGGCTTGGACATCCGGGCTACTTGTTAAGCTTCACAAGAGCTTCCTGGCGCCATTGCAGAGTGGTCGCATCATTTGGCTCCAGTTTGAGGGCCTCATGATAATCTTGGATCGCACGGGAG
>DATBVH010000493.1:0-27724 GCA_036515395.1 Candidatus Angelobacter sp. | reverse complement strand
CGGGAATACAACTCTGCTCGGGGCAGATAGCTTCGGCTCCGATCTGCTCATAATGGCCGTGGATGCCAACGGAGTCACCGGCCTGCATGACTTTTTCCCATTCTCACAAAGCAATCGCGTTCACTTCAACGCTGCTACCGGCCTCGCCTATGGCAATGACGGCCATGTGGCCGATTCTGCCACCGGTACGGTGGTCGGCTCCTTCGCCGTGGGCCTCCCGTCCGTAACCAATCTGATGGTCCCGGATTCCAGCCTGGGCAAAGCGTTTTTCCTTACCCAGACCCAAAATGCCGGACAGACCACGGTTACGCTGCAATCGTTCAATCTCACAAGCTTTGCTCTGTTGAACTCGATTACAATCCCCAATCTCAAGGGGACTGTCCAGGGCTTGGTGCGCTGGGGCCAGAATGGATTGGCGTTCAATACCAACCAGGGCCAGATCGTCCTGCTGGGCGGCAGCTTTGTAAACTAAAGGTGCAAAATCACTGATTTTTTACCTGTCGCGAATTTTGGTCTATTTGATTCTTTTGCTTCAGCAGTGCCAAAGATCAATCTCTTGCCTTAGAGCTTATTGAGTTGTCGTCACTCGGCAATATACAGCCGATTTCTTCTTGCGAGCCAGGTGATTTGATCAACGTCGACGTTGCTAAGGCTCTGAATGCCTGCGCACCTTTCCCCTCTCTGGTGCTTTGAAATGGGTTAATGAAGCTGAGTGCGATTTCTGTTGCGGCCTCATCTGTTTCGAGATCATCGGAGAGCCGAAAGTCCTCGGCAAACGGTAAGACGAACCATTATGCGCGGGGTGTATAATTGTCTTAAGTGTCAAAAGACAATCTCCTGCCGCTGCCGCCTGGACGTACCCTCCTTTTTGAAAGAAACAAAAGCGATTCGGACGGAAGTTTCTTTTGTTCTTCCTGCCGAAGAAATTTCCATACTGCCGATCCTGTGAAGGGAATGGCGGAGTTCAATCAGCACGAGTGTGAGTCGCTACGGAAGGAAAGGCCTAGCCATGGAAAAGTTCGATAAATACGACGAGATCGATTACGCCGGAAAGTCCGATCCTGACATTTGGGAAACGCACATTGAGTTTTTCTTTTCCAAGCAGACTGCGTTGCGTCGTTACGCGGAGATTAAGCGCTTGCATCCCAATGCAGCGACAAAAACCGCTCAGCGGCCATTCTTCCGTCCTACGGGGGAAATAGAAATTCACCCTGACATGATCAAGGACTTCGATTCAGAGAACCCTAATATGGCCGAAGGTGTCTGGCAGCTTGAATATTGGCTGCCCTCGACTGAAAAGCAGGCTGCCGAATTTGAGGGGAGAATGTCGGCGAAGGACCCTGGAGGCTGGACGGAACACCGTCAGCGGGAGAAGCGGCTGCTACATAAACGGTTGGAACAATCATAGCTCTTTCTACACATGGGCTTTCGTGTAAGTTCTTTGGAATCTTGGCGTCCCCGACGGGATTTGAACCCGTGTTACCGCCGTGAAAGGGCGATGTCCTAGGCCGGGCTAGACGACGGGGACGCGTGCAGGCGGGAGCGAATCATCCGCATTCGAAATCCAGCTCAGCTAACATCAGATCAACTCTTGTCACCAAATGCGCTGGGTTTTTGACCTGATGCTAACCTGCTGAACTGCCATTTGATAGTAGCAGCGGCAGAAAGCCTATGTCAAAAAGGCGAACAGCGCAAACATGCGGCTGTTCGTCGTACTCCGGGAAGTGAGCGAATGGAATTAGCCCAGGCCCGCGCTGCCCAAACTCCGCATAGAAAATTTAAAATTGATAAAGTAATGGGATGAGCTTCAGTCAAGCAAGTTGTGAAGGACGGAACACGTGACGTCGCGAACAGCAGTTGTTCTGGGCGCCTCAGGACTGGTTGGCGGTTTCTGCCTGCGCGCTCTGGTGGACGATCCGGATTACACGCGGGTACTCACATTCGGGCGCAGGGAACTGCCGTCGCTTACCCGCGCCAAAGTTGCGCAACGTGTGGCCGATCTGGCGGCTCTTTCTGCGGAAGATTTTCAAGGCGCACAGGACGTCTTCTGCGCGCTGGGCACCACGATTCGGAAAGCCGGATCACAAGAAGCGTTCCGCCACGTTGATATGGAGTTGCCGTTGCGGGCTGCTGAACAGGCAGTCCGGGCCGGTGCGGAACAGTTTGTTGTGGTGTCTTCAGTGGGCGCTGATCCGGCCAGCAAAAATTTCTATCTCCGCACCAAAGGCGAGATGGAAAGGGAACTGGCCAGGCTGCCCTTCAAGGCGCTGCACATTCTGCGTCCGAGTCTGCTGATTGGCAAGCGAGCAGAGTTCCGGCTGGGCGAGGCCATTGGGATGAAGATTGCTCCCGTGCTTGACCTGCTCACCTTCGGGCCACTCAGAAAATACCATTCCATGCAGGCTGAAATCGCCGGCAAGGCCATGGCGGCGGCGGCAAAATCCGGAAAGACCGGGATCCAGGTCTACGAGTTTGACCCAATCGTAACTCTGGCTGCATAGAGCCTTCGTCTCAGATTGTTATTGCGTCGGATCGATTCGCAGCGATAAAAGTTTCCATTTGGATTTGTGATGGTACGCCCTGTACGGCGATCATTTCTTCGCTTCGCGCACCATCTGCTGCTGAAGAAAAGAGATATTGCCCTTCGTCGGGTCCTCCTGGCCGGGCAGCAGCATCAGCACCGTGGAACCGTCGATCGCCGACTGAAAATTGATGAAGTGGTACTTCTGTTCGTGGTTGCGCCCCCTGAAGATCATGAGGTCGCAGCTCAGCTCCACCGTGCCAGCGTCTTTGTCCTTCACCGGCCGATCATTCCACAGGCCGCCCATTTCGTAGGTAAAGGTCCCGTTGGCGGCCACCTGATAACGGGCACTGTAAGCGGTCGTGCTGCTGCCCGCGTATGCGCCGTTGTATCGATCATAATAGGTCTTGCTGAAAGCCGAGCCTGCATGCCACTCTCCCACCAGATCAGCCAGCGTAATCGTGTTGCGGATGGGCGAAGCCTTCAGCGGCGCCACGCGCACGCTGCTCACCACCGCTTCCACAATATGGTTGAGCGCGTCCAGAACCTGGCGGCTGGGCGTGAGTACCATCACCGGAATCACGGTCTTACCAGTTTCCAGCGTGTAAAGCCGGATATGCATCTGGCCATTGTCACTGTCCCCTTCATAATACTTGCCCGGATAGCCCAGCATCTTGTTGCTGAGGCTGTAGGGATCGTAGCCGGGCAGCGACTTACTGAACTGGGGCACGCTGGAAACCACGGCCTGCCACGCCGATTTGAAATTGGCATTCTGGTCGCCGCCCGCCGGTCGCGGCCCATGCACCGTGATGATCCAGAAATTTGGGTCCTGCTTCAGCAGCATGGGCCCGCCATCCGCGGAGCCCTGGTAACTCCAGCCTACCCGGACGGCAAACGAGACGTTGCCCATCGTCTGCACCTGCGGGAACGCGGGCACAGCAGGAACAACGATCAACAGCAACACAGCAAGGGCCCAATGACGCATAGTCAATTCTCCGTGTTTGGAAGCAGTGACCCTGAGCACAGTGGAAGTTGCGACGGAAGTATAGCACTGAGTTTTCAGCGGCGAGCGAAACAAAATCTATCGCGAGGCGAGGCGCAGCCTTTATACGTTACTCTCCTTGACGAGGGTGTACAGCGGGAATAAGCTTCTCGCGCCACCACCTGGAGGAAGTCATGAAACGTGTATCCGCTCTTTTTGCCAAATTGCGTTCCGGAGTCTTACTTGCGGCAATTTTAATCGCCCCCTCGCTGTTGTTGGCGCAGGGTGCTCCCGCTGCCCAGCCTGCAGTACTCAAGCCCGGCGACAACCTTGTTGTAGAAAACATTCCTCCTGTGCCGGCAGCGATTGCGGAAAAAGCCAACCAATATGGCGAATTCCGCTCCGCCACATTGCAGGACTGGCATCCCACGAAGCGAGAGATGCTGATCGGAACGCGCTTTGCCGACGTGCCGCAGATTCATATTGTCAAGATGCCCGGCGGCGATCGCACGCAGCTTACGTTCTTTCCTGATCGTACCGGCGGCGGACACTTTGGTCCCAAGGGTGATTACTTTACTTTCTCCAAGGATGTTGGCGGTGGCGAGTGGTTCCAGATTTATCGCTATGACATTGCCAATGGCAATGTGGCGCTGCTGACCGATGGAAAGTCCCGCAACGGAGGCCGTAGCTTCGCTCACAATGACAACCGAATCGCTTACACCTCCACTCGTCGCACGGGCCAGGACACCGATATCTGGATGATGGATCCTACCGATCCAAAATCAGACAAGATGCTTTTGCAGGTGGAAGGCGGCGGATGGGGCGTGGCTGATTGGTCGCCCGATAACAAGAAACTGCTGGTGGTCAATGAGGTTTCCGCCAATGAAACATATCTGTGGCTGGCGGATGTGGCTACGGGTGAAAAGAAAATGCTCACGCCGAAATCCGGCGATGTGCAGGTTGCTTATAGCGGCGGCCCGTTCAGCAAAGACGGTAAAGGCTTCTACACAGCCACCGACCGCGATTCTGAGTTCCAGCGCCTGGCATATTTTGATCTGGCAACAATGAAGCCCACTTATCTCACCACGGATATTAAGTGGGACGTGGATGAAATTGATCTCAGTGAAGACGGAAAGACGCTGGCATTCGTCGCCAATGAAGATGGCATCAGCAAGCTTTATTTACTAAATACCGCAACCGGCAAGTATCATCCGGTTTCTGGTATCCCGACCGGCTTGATTGGCGGCCTTAATTTTCACAAGAACAGCCGTGACCTGGGATTCGTACTCACCAGCGCCCGGTCCACCGCAGACGTTTACTCAGTGGATGTGACTACAAATAAACTTGAGCGCTGGACTGCCAGCGAAACCGGTGGTCTGAATACGGCGACTTTCGCTGAGCCACAGCTCATCAAGTGGCAAACGTTCGACGGCAAGACTATTTCCGGCTTCCTTTATATGCCGGATGCAAGTAAGTTTCCCGGTAAGCGCCCGGTCATGGTGAACATCCATGGCGGCCCGGAAGGGCAGTACCGTCCGGGATTTCTCGGCAGAAATAACTACTACTTAAACGAACAGGGCATTGCGCTGATATTCCCCAACGTGCGCGGGTCATCGGGATATGGCAAGACTTTTCTCAAGCTCGATAACGGCGTCAATCGTGACCACACGCACAAAGACATTGGCGCATTGCTGGATTGGGTCGGCAAGAATCCGGCGCTCGACTCCGGCAAGATCATGATTACCGGCGGAAGTTACGGCGGCTATATGACCTGGGCTGTCGCCTATGAATATAACGACAAGATCTGCTGTAGCCTGCCGATTGTTGGCCCGTCGAATCTCGTCACGCTGCTGGAACATACGGAAGCTTATCGTCGCGATTTGCGCCGGGTGGAATATGGCGATGAGCGCGATCCTAAAATCCGAGAGTACCTGGAAAAGACTGCGCCGCTGAACAACTCAGAGAAGATCCGCAAACCGGTGTATGCCGTCGTGGGAAAGAACGATCCGCGCGTGCCCTGGACAGAGTCTCGCCAGATGCTGGACAAGCTGAAGAGCAATGGAATCCAGACGTGGTTCCTAATGGCCAATGATGAAGGCCATGGATACGCCAAAAAGAAGAACCAGGATTTTCTCTTCTATTCCACGATCCTGTTTGTGCAGCAATTCCTGCTGGGCCAGCAGAACGGGGCTGCGGGGACACAGTAAAAACCTTGAAACACGGAGGAACAGAGGATTTCGTGTAAAACAATGGGCCGCTTGCAGCGGCCCATTCGTGTTGGACTCCTGCTAGTTAATCGGACTTGCCTGGAAAGCCGCACCGCACTTCTTGGGCTTATAGGTGCTGATGTCGCCAGAGACCATTGAGTTGTTGTTGCACTCCAGCGCAAGCTTGCCGTTGCCTGTTATCGTGTCATTGGCGGCGAACTTAAGAACGGACATCGTATTCAAAACAATGCCGTCATCGGTATTGTTGTTGATGGTATTGCCACCCAGGCTGTTCAGCAGGGAACTCAGATCAACCAGGACGCCCACGCCAGTGTTGCCGGAGACATCGATTCCTCCGTCAAGGTAGCCGTCAGAATGATCGGTGATCTCAATTCCACCTTTGCCATTGCTGTCGATCTTGGTTATGCCCGCCCATTCGCAATGGCTGGTTTCGCCACAGTGCACGCCCACGCCGGCATTCGATGAAATAGTGCCGTCCGACATGATGACGGTGCTGGTATGGATTACTTCCAGTCCAAATGCGCCCTGGTTTCCGATGATGCGATTGTCGCCATTGATGTCAGCTTCCGCGCTGTTGGCCACAGCCACTCCCACGCCTCCATTGTTGCTGATCACATTTTCCGTGCCTGGAGTAACCTCATCGCCGCCGTTCAGGATCAAATGGCCGGTCAGTACGCTGATGCCGGTGCGTCCGTTGGCAGTCACCGTGGTACCGGTCTCGGCACTATCTACATAGAAGGTCCCGCCGCCCACGCTGATGCCGGAGCGAGTGCTGGTCTTGACTGTACTATCTGCAATGTGGACGAGCGAATCGATGCTGGTGAGGCCGATGCCCAGGCTGTTCTGGATGATAACATTCAGAAATTCGACTTGGGAATTGTTGCTCACGAGCGCACCGCGGCCGCCATCGAAGGTGATGTTCTGGATTCCGATGCGCTGTGATGCATTGATCGCCAGCAGGTGTCCGCCATTTCCCGGGACTACGGTGGCCGAGGGGTTGCCGGAGATATTCAGGTCGGTGCGTCCGGCCATCACAACATTTTCATGGCAGGTGCCGGTGACCGAGATGAAGTTTGGTCCAGCGGCCGGCAGGGAAGCCAATGCATCATGAATGCTAGTAAAGGCCCCCGGAGTCGCGCCGGAGCAGTCCACCACGACGTTAGCGGCAAAAGCAAATCTGGAGAGAAGAAACAAAGAGCAAGCGAACAGCAATTTATACCCGGAACAGCTGGTCATAGTTATCCTCATGCATCCTGAAGTTGAATTGAATTTGGGGTGACAGCACTTTACCGCAGTAAATCGTATGCTGCCAGAGAATAGTGCATGGGATTGAAAGATCGCTTCAAAGATTTGATGGGAATCACAGAAATTGTCACTTCGCACTGGCTGGATACATCCGGTGTGCAAGAAATTTCAGAATTAAAGACAGAAAACCCCAAACTTTTGCAACATGGAGGAACGGGAAGCGAGAATCGGTTTTGGCTTGACGCGGTAGGTTTGCTCCACTCCCCGATCACATGGATTCAGCTATGCGGAAATTTTTCCAGGTCGGCATTCGATCCGCAAAGCACCACGCCAACCCTCTCCCCTGGATGAGGCTGGTAAACGCCGGAAAGCAGCGCCGCGAAAGCGGTAGCGCCTCCGGGCTCCGCGATCAGCCGCAATTGCTGCCAAAGAGCCCGTTGAGCTTCGACAATCTGTTCGTCGCTAACCAGCAATGACTGCGGCACAAATTTCTGCGCGATAGGAAACATGAGTTCGCCGACGCGCCGCGCACCGAGTGAGTCCGCGGCAACGCCTCCGGTTTCCACGTCCACCACCTGACCTGCAGCCAGTGACTTATGCAACGTGGGCGCGCGCTTCGGTTCAACACCGATTACGCGCACCCGGTCCTGGTACCATGCGGCCACGCCTCCAATCAGCCCGCCTCCACCCACGGCGATGAGGACGGAATCCAAGCCGCGCACCTGCTCTTCAAGTTCCATGCCTAGCGTCCCCTGGCCGGCGAGCACGCGGGCGTCGTCATACGCATGGATTGCCACCGCACCAGTTTCCAGTGCGCGTTCCTTGCTTGCAGCAAGAGCTTCCGAATAGCTGTTGCCGGTAATAGTGATGGCAGCGCCGTACGTCTTCAGTCGATCAACTTTGTTCTTGGGCGTAATTACGGGAACAAAAATTTCTGCGCGATGGCCAAGCTTGTGGGCCGCATAGGCGACGGCCGCTCCGTGATTGCCACCGGAAGCTGCGATCACTCCGGTTTCGTCGGTCTTAGAACTTAGAATGCAATTGAACGCGCCACGCGGTTTGAATGATCCGGTATGCTGAAGGCATTCGAGCTTGAAGAAAATTCGGGCATCAATGCCGAATGCCTTCTCTTCCAACGCCATTACCGGTGTGCGACGAATATGCATAGCGATCCGCCGACCTGCATCTTGAATTTCAGTGCGAGAGATCATTCGGCTTTGCGTGATTTGGCTTGACCGCTCAATGTGGCCACTGGCGGCTTGGGCTGGTCATCTACTGTGAGACGGAAGATATCAGGCCGCGAATAGTGGCCAACCGCGTCAAAATCAAATTTGGCCTTGGGCAGCAGACCGCGGTCGAGTTCAGCCACTAGAATAATTTCATCCTCAAAATTGGGACCCGCTAAAAACTCACCAAAGGGACTTACGATGCAGCTTCCGCCCTGTGAAAGCACGGTATCCGATTTTTCTCCGAAGGCCGTGGAGTAATTCTTAGGGAAGTCGCTACGGCGGTTGAACTGATTGCAGCCCAGGACAAAGCAGCGGCCCTCGGCAGCAATGTGCTGCATAGTGCCAGACCATACAGGGCGATGATCAGCCGTGGGCGCGCAATAAATCTCAATACCTTGGGAATACATAAAAGTGCGCAGCAGTGGCATGTAATTTTCCCAGCAGATCACAGCACCGAGCTTGCCCAGAGGAGTATCAAAGACCGGCATGGTCGAACCGTCGCCATATCCCCAGATCAGCCGCTCAGAGGCTGTCGGCATTACCTTGCGGTGCTTGCCCAGAAAGGTTCCATCGGGCGCAAAGAAAAGCACGCAGCAATAGAGCGTGCCGCGCTCGCGCTCAATCACTCCCATCACCAAGTAGATAGAGTTAGCCCGCGCCGCTTTACTCAGGGCATCAACTGTCGGGCCGGGAACTTCCACAGCGCTTTCAAAGTAGCGCTTAAAGTCTTCGCGCCCGGCATCGGTGCGCCAGCCCACCACGGCGCCAAAGTCGAGCCCGCGCGGATAGCCGGAGATAAACGCTTCCGGGAAGAGCACAAGTTTTGCGCCTTGCTTCGCCGCGTCTCGGGTGAGATCTAAAGCTTTGGCCAGGGTTCTTTTGCGGTCAAACGCAACTGACGCAGCCTGGATCACGGCCACGGTCACTGCTCCGCTACCCGACTCTTGTTTGCTGGAACGCTTCATTGAGAGAGAATCATGAGAGAGAAAAACTATAACAGCAATGCCGGTTTTGCCGTAGCCAACCGGCATCCCACTCCCGAGCTGCTGCTTGCATCCTTTATATAAGCATTGTTGGAAAGTCTAATGGAAACCCCCATGGGTAAAGTTTAAAAGTCTAGTTTTATCAGGTACTTACAACAATTTTGTTCGACAAATCGGTGCGCAGGTAAGAAAATAGCAGATTGTTGCTTCCGGAGCTCGGGTAAGTGTCTTTCAAACCAGGTCGGTTGAGTCGGCGTGTCAGTGTTTTTTTCGGCGCGATGGTACTCTTCTGTCTGCTCTCCGGCATCACCTTTGCCCAAAGCGCTTCACCTGTAACTTCCCAGCCAATTGATGCGACTGGCGGATATCTCCAAAGAGAAGGCGCACAGCCAAGATTTGAAGGCTCCAGCAAGCTTTCCCCTGACGCGCGCGCAGCGATGCGAGATGGACGTATCTTCAGCGTTCCTCATTTCTCAGGATCGTTTGAGTCGCAGGGCAAGGCTTATCCCTTTACGATGGTCGGCGCAAAGCCGCAATCGAATACAACAACGGAAGTTCCTGTACAGATCATTCCGATTTCATTGTTCTTTGAAGAGTTTGTAGATGAGAATGGCGCGCCAATCATCCTTGATCCTGCGGCTATCGTTCCACGCGTGCAAGCGTCACCCAATTTTCACGATGCTCAGTACGCTACCGGGACCACGCAATTTGCGGATGCAGTGCAGCGGGCGGAATTCAATGCTATCGCTGGCAAGGATTGGCATACGCTCTTGGGCGCTCCGCAAATCATGAAGCCTCTGAGGATCGCTGTGCCGCGAGGCGATGCCAAGGTTTATCGCAACCCCAGCACCGGCGTGGTGTATGCGATTGTTGACACGGATTTTTTCCTCTCGCAGCTGAATACCATGATCCAGATGGCAAACCTTTCGCCGGACGCTCTGGCCATCGCACTTACGTCAAATGTCTTTCTTGCGCCGCAGAAAGATATTAAGAAATGCTGCGTGCTCGGCTTCCACACGTCATTCGATGTAGGCGAGATGACGCAGGTCAAGTTTATTCAGACCTTTATATGGGCCAGTTGGGTAGAGCAGGGAATTCTCGGTCCCGGTCTGGCTGACGTTACGCCCATGAGCCACGAAATTTCTGAATGGATGAATAATCCATTCGGCAGCAACGCCGTACCGGCGTGGCAGGTTCCGAATGCGACCGCTTGCCAGAGCAACCTTGAAACCGGCGATCCGTTGGCCCTGATGCCAAACGCCGGATATCCCGTGCTGATCGATGGATTTACCTACCATCCGCAGAACCAGGTCTTAATGCAATGGTTTCAGCGCGGAACCGCATCTGATGCGTTTGAAGGAGCTTTCAGCTTCCCCGACCAGAGCATCATGACCGCTCCTTCACAGGCCTGCCCAGTCCGCTAGTTTTCTGAATCTATATTCAGCCCGCACATTCTCATACAATTTATGACGCAGGTTTATTTCATCCATCCTGCTGAGGAACCTTCATGTCACACTTGAAGATGATTGCCATTTCCATTCTGTTTGCTTTATCGCCACTTCTGGCCGGCCCACAGAGCCAGCCGGCTGTCCAGAACAGCCCACAGCAAAAAGGCATGATGATGCTTACGATTTTCCTGAAGCACGACCAGTCAAAAACTCTGGATGAAATCAACCAACGCCTGAAACAGACCGGCTTTACGGAAAAGTTTCCACCGCCGGACTCGGAGGTAGTTTCCTGGTACGTGATGATGGGAATTGGCCAGGTGGTGACGTTGCGCTTCCCCGCGGAGAAGCTGCGCGACGTGAATCTTGCCGTTGAGCACGGCGCCTGGGGCGCTTATCGAACGGAGTTCTATCCTACGTACGACTACATGCCGGTGTTGAAGGCGTCAAAACAAGCGGTGCATTAATAGTTAAAGTTTGAGATGAGGTCTGCTGCGCGGTCCCGGGATGATAACTTGCTGCGCGTATGCAGCACGCTATCATCCCGCGGGGAAGGACCGCCTCTTCGAGCAATGGGGCTCTCCCTTGGAGGAACGGGAGCACTTCTGCAGATAGAACGCAGGCGGTTGGGGAGTTTTGCAGAAAATTTGCGGCGCTCTGCTTATTCGATTATCTGAATTGCTGTGGCTCGATTGGCAGCAGCTGTGCTTTACAATTCGCGTTTGCGCTTAAGGAGCAAGATTGACTGCTGTCACGGCTTTTGGATTCTTCGCAGTTACGGCGATGCTGGTCTTTTATGCGCTGGAAAAGCGTAGTCCCTGGTTCATTTTTGCTTTCGCTTTGGCGTGCGCGATGGGTTCTGTTTATGGTTTTCTGCAAGGCGCATGGCCGTTTGGCGCGGTAGAAGCCGTGTGGTCAGCGGTGGCGCTTCGCCGCTGGTGGTTGGCACGGTCAACGGAATGATGAAATCAGTCGGCTGTCGAGTCGCGAGACAGTTTTGTGTGTTCCTATTAGAATGATCAACGACAAAATGAGGTGAAATGATGCGGAAACAAGTGGTGATGCTAGTTGCAGTGGCGTGCCTGTGCGCAGGCTCGATGAAAGCTTTTGCGCCGACACAATATCAGATAAAGCAGAAATTCGTTCTAGGCGGCGATGGCGGCTGGGACTATTTAACTTTTGATCCGGCAGGGAAGCGTCTCTTCATTTCCCGGGGCACACATGTAATGGTGGTGGACCCTTATAAAGGTTCCGTGATCGGCGACATTCCGGACACCGCCGGAGTCCATGGGATCGCTCTGGCCCAGGATTTAGGCAAGGGCTTCACCAGCAACGGCCGCGAAAACAGCGTAACGGTGTTTGATCTGAAAACCTTGAAGCAGACGGCCAAGATCAAGATCGAGGGCGAAAATCCTGACGCCATTCTCTATGATCCATCCTCCAAGCGCGTCTTTACCTTTAATGGACGAAGCAAAAATGCCACGGTAATCGATGCCACAAATGACAAAGTCGTCGGCAATATTCCGCTGGACGGCAAACCGGAATTTGGCGTGGCTGACGGTAAGGGCGGCGTTTTTGTAAATATTGAAGATAAGAGCGAGATCACCAGCATCGATGCCAAGAAAGCTGCGGTGGTAAAGAGCTGGCCGCTGGCCCCTTGTGAAGAGCCAAGCGGTTTGGCCATGGACCAGAAACACCGCAGACTGTTTGCCGGATGCGGCAACAAAATGATGGCTGTGGTGGATGCGGATAGCGGCAAGGTGATCGCTACGCCGGCGATTGGTGAAGGCGTGGATGCAAATGCTTTTGATGCCGATCAGCAGCTTGCCTTCAGCTCCAATGGGCGAGACGGCAACCTGACGGTTGTCCATGAAGATTCGCCAGCCAAATTCAGCGTGCTTGAGAATGCTCCTACGGAAAAATTTGCCCGCACCATGGCGTTGGACACCACGAACCATGACGTATATCTCGTTACGGCCGAAATCGAGGAAGCGCCTCCGGCGAAAGAAGGCGAGCGTCCGCGGCGCAATATGAAGCCGGGAACATTCACGCTGCTGGTGGTGGGAAAGAAATAGCCTTCAAAAACGGAAGAACGGCTACTTCAAATACTTCTCCGGTATTGGATGAGATGGGTCTTCACTTTCCCAGTAAATGGTGAGGACCCACCACCGGGTGCCGTCATTGAAAAGCTGAAAACTGTTGATGCCGCGCGCAAAAGGCTTTTCGCCTTTGGCGTGGCGCGACTCATACGTGCTCCACACATGCGCAATGTGGTCCCACTGCTCCACGCGGTTGGAAACTGAGTTCTCAAAAAAACCTTCTTTGGAAAAGAAATCCTGGGCCCGGGCGGCGTATTCGTCGGGCGTGGAAACCCGCGCCGTTACAACGCCTTTATCATCGCGACGGGTGGGAACCAGGCGTGCTCCAGGACAGAAAAAGCTGCGGAAATGGTCCCAATCGCGCGGGCCCGCCGGGCCGGAAATCACCTCATACACGGCGGCAATAATGTGATCGATGGAATCCACTTCACCCGGGCGCGCAGTTGTAGCCGAGGCAGAAGGCGCGCTCTCTTGCGGTTTAGTTGCTGGTGCAGGTGAGGTTTGCGGAGCGGGGTTTTGCGCGAGTGCGAAGCAACCCACACCAAGACAAAGCGTGAAAACAGCGGCAAAGAGTTTTCTCATGGAAAACAATCTACCGCCTATTCACCCTGGTCCGCAAACAGGAGCATCGGTTCTCCTGCGAGGCCGGGGTCTTAGTGCTCCCATATGTCGGCGCTCATAGGCGCTTCGTCCTCCGGATGTTGCCGCTTCCACCATTGCAGGTAGTGCAGGTTGCAGCAGAATGTGATGGGTGCACTCTCTACCGCGGGAATGGAAATTCCATCGTCGATAGATGCCCCGCACTCACTGCACACGCCCGTTTGGATGAACTCCGGCGCAACAAGTCCATGCCAGGGAATCCTTCGATAACCTCGCTCATAAGCGCCGGAAGAATAGATTGGGCCAATGGGAGAACGGGTATGCGTATGCCAGTTCTGGCAGTATGTCCAGTGGTCAGCCAGCATAGCAACACCGCGTAGCTCGCAAAATGAGGTTTGTGTCTCATCCGGCTCAGGATTTCGCCAAATACCGCGATTGCGGCGATTGAACCCGCAAGTTCCGCAATTGTCTGGGCCGCCATTTGGCATTGGAGCACTCCTTCTGCAAATTTGCGTGTGATGCGCCAGCACTCTACCAGAAATGTGATTGCGGAGGGAACTGTCTCCATGTACCCTGCTGCCAAGAGGATCAACTTGTTATATCCCGGAGAAACCGTGCGGCTCTTGTGCGAGCTGCCTGATAGCGCTTTGCCGCAGTACATGGAAGGGACCGTCGTGGCCATGCCCCAGGTTGCGGATGGTGAATCGCGCACCGTCGAGGTCCGCTTTTATCGCAATGGAGAGGCGGTCACCGTCAGCCTGCCATTTGAAGACGTCGAACTGGTCATTGAACAGTCCTTGCTTTTTCGTACAGCTGTTTTCTGGGCTCTTCAGAAACCACGCGACAATCTAGTCGAACTTGCCATTAACTCTCTGCTTGATAGCGGATTCCTGATGTGCGATGGCCTGAATGTCGCGCGGCTGCATTATGATCGCGACGACCGCTGGTGGAAGTGGGGCGAGAAGATGAGTGATCCCACCGGCGCTTTAGTGGTGACTTCAGCTCCCGCATGGGATGGCTGTGTGGTGGCGTTTTCAGGAAGGCAGCGCTTTCATCTGGAGTTTCGTCTGCACGGGCGCGGCGACCCAGTAATTTTCCTGCATGAACGTGACGCCGCCTATACCGAACAGGTCATGGCCACCGAATCCGCCATGTCAGTAGCGCGGGTCCTGATGAACCTGTCAAACGCGGTCGATGCGCGCTACTGCGCGTTTCCTGTCGCCGATCCCTGGCTGCAAGATGAAGACTGGCAGTCTCTTCTGCGACCGCCGCTGTATCCCGACTTTTTCATGCTTCCTGAGACAGCGCTGCCGGAGGGACTTCCCGGCTTTCGCAGAATCAGGCTTACCGAGAATCGCGCGCTATGGACTTCGCTTCCAATGAAAGGCTCGCCTGATGAAACACCGATTCACAGTAGTGACGAGGAATTGGAGCGCAACCGCCTGCGACAGTTAACCGCGTTGGGAGAAAAATATTATGACCAGATGTATGAGAGCCGCCACGGCGCCACCGGCTGTTACAGCAGCGCAAAAGACGCTTTCTACGATGCCATTGGAGTGGCCAACGCACTTGGAATGAAAGAAGAGGCCGAAGCGTTATCTAAAAGGCTGGACCATATCAAAGCAGTATTCAGAAGCCAGTTCACATAAAGCGGCTTGCCATCGCTAGCTACCAATGAGAAAAGCGCCGACGAGCAGGATGTTGAACAGCAGTCCCTGCAACAACTCACTAAACCCCAGAATGTGAACGCCCAGCGGCCGCCAAGGCCTTGCCAGCCAAACGCCGACACGGATGAGCGACGGAACAAAGGCGAGCGTCAGCAGCAGCGGTGCAAATCCGGCGAACGCAGCAGTAAGCGACGCGCCAATCATCAGAAAGTGCAGAAAGCATACGGCCACGCTCAACCGGATTTTTTGCTGCCGTGATTTGACCTGTGCTGTGCGAATACGCAGATGTACGTATTCGATCTGACCAACCGCAAAAAGCCATGACGCAAGCCACAGGAGAATTCCTGTCCGGCCAATCCGGCCGCTGGCGGCGTAATAAGCTCCTGCCGCTGCCGAACTGAGTCCCAAAGCCCCGATTAGCTGCCTGGGAACTCGCATTGATCGCGAACTCCCGAGCACAATGCGTATTCCAAAACATCCCAATGCCACCACGCCAAACGCCAGGATGAGCCCACGGTGCAAATGGAAAAGTTCCAAAACGCCAGCTGTGGCAATTACAGCGAGCGTTAGTACCGAGAATATTGCGATGCGTTGCTGCCGCTGGGATCGCGCTTTTATCAGGGACAATCCCAGCAGGCTTTCCAAAGGTTGATAGATCAAAAATGCTGATAGCGCGGTCAAGAAGAACCAGAGCGCCGCTGCCAACGATACATTTGAAGTTGCCTGATATCCCACGATCGCGCCGCTGATGAGCGGAACCAGCAAAAGCCCCCAGGTACCGTGTTCTCTGGGAACCAGCAGTCGAATGGCAGGCTTGGATGGGCCTGGTAATACCAGAAGCTTTTCTGTTGGCTGGGCCGCAATTTTAGCCTGAGCGTTCATCGCAAGTTATTCTCAGGGAACGGGGTCACATTCGACTGTGATGTTGATCACAGTAACAACAATGGCCGCCAGTGCGGAACGCGTATTAAGCAAGCGAATTTGATTGCTAAGCCAGGCGCAGATCGCGGGTGGTGCGCTGGATCATCTCTCTTTGCTGCTGTGTAATCTGAATATATTTGAATCCGTATTGGAAGCCATGGCGATAGCGGACCTCAGCCTTGATCTTCAATGGTTCATTGGCTTCTGGAAGCTGCAATTCCAGCTCAACGATTTCTCCTATATCAATACTGCTGGGAATAGTAGCGCCCAATCCACCTTCGGCAATGTCCTTGGTCCGGCCAATGAGTGTTTCTTTTGCCCGGACGACAATTCGCAAATCCAGAAGATAGCGGGTGTGCGATCGAGGAAGCGTCCACGGATGCTGTTTATTCTGGGACATAGCTCCTGAAAACCTTAACACAATGTTCCTTTTTGGGGACTTGTTTAACGCGATTCACCGGTAAGTTTTTTCAGGGCCCACTCCGCGTGCTCTGCAACTACAGCGTCCGGTTCGGAAGCCATCTTTTGTAAATCCGGCAGGAAATTCTTGTTACCGCTATTGCCCATGGCGATCGCCACATTCCGTTTCAAGCCAGAATATTTTGCCCGCTTTACCGGCGACCCGCGAAATACGCGCCGGTAAGTCTCTTCGTCCATCTGTGCCAGCCAGCGCAGTTCAGGATGGAAGAGCTGCTCCTGTGGTTGAAATTCCGGCAGAGAAGTTGGCGGCGCGTTGCCGGACTTATTGTTCCATGGGCAGACATCCTGGCAAATGTCGCAGCCAAAAATGTGGTGCCCCATGTCTGCCCGCAGTTCTTCCGTCACGTTGCCACGCTTTTCAATGGTGAGATAGGCAATGCATAGCCGCGCGTCCAGCTTGCCCGGCTCGACAATGGCATGCGTAGGACATGCGTCAATGCAGCGGGTGCAGCTTCCGCAACGATCGGCAGCAGCGGTGTCTGCGGGCAGCTCCAGCGAGGTAAGGATCACTCCCAGAAAGAGCCAAGATCCCAATTTCTGGTTGATGATGCAGGTATTCTTGCCAATCCATCCGATCCCAGCGTACTTGGCATAAACGCGTTCCAGAATGGGACCGGTATCGACGTAGCTGCGGGTTTGAATTTCAAGGTTCTGCGCAGCCGTCATTTGCTGGATGGCCGCTTCCACCTGTCGCAGCCTCGGCAGAAGAGCGTCATGATAATCCTTTGTGCCCCAGGCATAGCGGGAAATCCAGCCTCGTTCTGGATCATTGGCCTCAACCGAATAAGGCTTGTCAGCGCTGTAATTCAGGGCGCAAACAATCATTGAACGCACCCACGGAGCGGCATTTGTGGCAGAGGCGCGGCGGAGTTCGCCGGATTCCGTCCGCGATTCCAGATACTTCATTTCTCCGGCGCGGCCTGCATCCACCCACTCAATAAAAGCGCCAAGCTCTGGCATATCTTCTTTGCGGACGGGCGCAACGCCAGCCAGATCAAAGCCGGCCTGAGTGGCTGCTTGCCTTGCCGCCTGCGCTATTTCCTCTGCAAATATCATCGTTTAATTCGATTGTCCCTCAATGCGGCTGATCGAACCCCAGTATAAAAAGATTCAGCCTAGCCCGATGCTCGGAGAGTACTAAGGCCCGCTTTCCCTCTGAGTGTAAAGAAAAAAATGAGCTTTACAGCTTATCGGCGGCTGATGTCATCCTAATTGAATAACTGAGCTGCTGTTTTTAGGGAGCGGTGTGTCGAACGGCGCTCAAAGGAGTAAAAAGGGCTCTCATGCTTTGTACCTTTTGCGGGACTGAAAATCGTCCGGAATATAAGTTTTGCGGCAGTTGCGGTGTCCGCATGGAAAGACGGCAAACGGAGCGAAGGACGCACAAGTCCGGAAGCACAACCTGTGCTGGGTGCGGCCAGGTAAATGAGCCGGGCATGAAGTTCTGCGGCATGTGCGGTACTCGCATTGAACGCCGCATGGAGGAACGCCGCGGCGACAGCGAGGCTTCACGCGCGGCTGCCATTGCCAATGCACAATTGCCCTCTCCAGATGTAAAGCGCAGGGCAACAGCACCGGTGGCTATAGAGCCAGAGATATCTGATGAATCGCCCATTGCGATCCCTCGCAGGGGCGAACCAGCAATTTTTCGCAATGAACCCCGGCTCAATGGAACGATGCGTGCCGACTCGGTATCGAGCGAAACCATTCGCGAGTCGGGGAATGGTGGCCGCATCAGTGGTCCCTCTTTTCTGGGTTTAAATTCTCAGCCGGACAATACTGAAGGCGTGGAATATCTATTGGAAGATGAGCCGAGTGGCAAAGGTTTACGCAAGCTGCTTCTGCTGGTGGTGCTCGCGGCCATTCTAGGCCTTCTATTTATGCAATGGCGATCAAGCTTGAGAGCCAACCCGAAACCGCCAACTCCGGCAAAATCAGATCCATCAACTCCAGCTAATGCACCGCAGGGAAACAACAAGCCGGCAGATCCCGTAACCGCTGTTGCGGAGTCGCCTAAAGTTGCAGCCAACGGGGCCAATGCGATTGCGAACGGCGTTGCCTCTGAGATTAAAGCGCCAAAGACAGAGCCTACAGCGCTGGAAACGACGTCGCCCAGTCCATTGGCCACTAGCTCAGACGGAGACATTAGCGCCCCCAAGTCCCCAGCCGCCGACAAAGCTCTGCCCAATTCAGACAGCAAAGCGGCAGAAGAAGCCCGTATCCCTGACTACAAACCCAGTGCTGCTCTGGTGCGCGCCCAGCAATATATTCGCGGGACCGGTGGAGTCTCGCAAAATTGCGAACAGGGCCTGCTGTATCTGCACGCAGCCACGGACAAGAGCGATCCTGGCGCGGCCATTCAGATGGCAGCTCTTTATTCCAGCGGCCTTTGTGTGAAACAAGATCGGGTGATGGCTTATCGATGGTTTAACTCAGCGCATGAACTTCAGCCGGCAAACGTCTGGATCCAAAGAAATATGGATCAACTGTGGGCGCAGATGTCATCTCAGGAGCGCCGACTGGCCGGCTACTGAACCTGATTTTTAAATTCCCAGCTTTTTGACTTCTTCGTTGTAATATTTGCGGTACAGGATGTCCCATTCCTGTGTGCCTTCCGTGATGGTTCGCTTCTGGCTTTCAATTTTGGCGCGCGCGGCCATATCGATTTTGGCTTCTGCCATAAGCAGTTCTTCCAGAATGCGGCGCGCTTCCATGCGAATGGTATTGGGATCTTCAATAAACTCGACATCGTCCAGCGTCGCCAGCGCATCAGCCACGCTGTGGGCAAGCCTGTTTACCTTATCGCGAGAAAGTCTCACAGCACCGCCTTATACTTGCGCACCAGTTCGCCTTTAACTTTCTTGAACATCTCCTGATAGCTGGCGCCGGCGCGCTGCATTTCATCCTGGTATTGCTCCAGGATTAGGCGAACCTCATCATTGATGCGATCTTCCAATTGCAGCTCTTCCAGCAGCGCATTATTGAGCGCGGCTGAAACCGCCGGGACATTCTTGGTTTCAATGAAGTCGCCGGCAATTAATTTTTGGGTTACCTGGCGGGCTAAATACCCGACATATTCTTTGGAAAGGAGCATGCTTTTTTAGACGGTATGTGCTTGAAAAGAATAGTGTAGCATATCCCGCTCACCCTTACCGAGACGGTTGAACGAGGTTGCTTCCTGTTGCTGCCAAAGATCGCTCCACATAACGCATTCGCTGCATCTCTTGTCTCACCGATATTTTGCAACACAACGAGCTGTACTCTCTGAGCAAGTGGCAAT
Organism: Candidatus Angelobacter sp.; assembly: GCA_036515395.1. Lineage (GTDB taxonomy): Bacteria > Acidobacteriota > Terriglobia > Terriglobales > Acidobacteriaceae > Angelobacter. The sequence goes on along the minus strand of DATBVH010000493.1, from coordinate 8,044 downwards.
CCATATTGATGTTGTTCTAACCTATCTGCTGGGGAGTGAAACGTGTTTCGCAAACTTGTTGCTTTGTTCATGCTTCTGGCGGTAGTCGCTTCTCCCGCATCCGGTTTCGATACCTTCTGGCATTCTGAGGCTACCCGCAAGGTGGCTGAAGCGAACGGATTCAGCGAAGATGCGCGCAAGATCATGCAACTTGGCAACTTTTCCCCGGACTTCTTTGGGCCTGTCTCCGACTTTGCCGCAAGCAATCTTCACGGCAAGGGCTTGGACGCGCTCAATCAGTATGTGGCAAAGAATGTGCAAGACCGCGATGCTGCTGTTTTTTTCCACTTTGACAATCTAAGCGGTGAACTGGACCGCAACTCGCAGTTCGATTACCTATTCAATCGCCTGCTGACAAATACCCAGTGGGTAATTGGCGGTTACATCAAGCAAACCAATGCGGACGAACGCACGCGAAAAGTTATGACGCTGATCGTACTTGGGGCGTCGCTCCATGCGATCCAGGATTTCTACAGCCACTCTGACTGGATCCATAACGATTTCAACAAGACCGCGGTCAAACTCATTCCTCTTCCCGATGGCAGTTATCGCGCGCCCACGTGGTTTGAATTTCGCAATCAGGCGGGTGATCCTGATAAGTGGCCTTTCCAGGTGAAGACTGGCATCTATCCCCCAGTCGCTGGGGCCGTGACCACTCATACGCATATGAATCACGATAATTCGCGCCTGATCTATAGAGAGTATGAAACGGCGGGACAGCCGCTCGTTTCCCAGGCCAAGTATCATGATGCAGGTGCGGTGCCGGCTCATGAACAGGACGCGGCCTCGGTTCTTGCCCACCAACAACTGGCGTTCAACACGGCCATTGCCGCCAGTATTGAGTGGGTGAAGAGAGTCGAGGAGTACAGTGACGCCAAAACAGCCATTGAGTCTGCCAAAAGCTGGCAGTTGAAAATAAAAGATCCGAAACTGGGTAGAGAACTGGAAGCAGGCCAGATTACGGAAATGGCTCTTTCCTGCGCCGCCGGCAAATGGGATGGCGAAGACCCTCCGGGTGATCGCGGAGTGCTGTGCCGTACCGTTCTTGATCGAACCATAAGCTCAAGTTCCGTCTCCAGCGCTTCAAGCATTGCATCCATCATTGAAGGACTGGCGGCAGATGCCGTCTTCCCTTACGCGCTGAAATATACCGGCAAGTTCTGGGACGTTCACAAGCAATATCACCTTTTAGACCATCTGGCCGACGGAATCGGGGCTGGCGGTCATTACATCAAAAAACAATGATTGAGTGGACCTGGATTCGGAGCGGAATCTCCTTCACCTGTTCTGCCCACTGAACCTAAAGTATCTCTCCTTACATCAATATTGATGACAGTAAATACAAGGAAACATATTGGTACCTCTTTCAATTCTGGATCTAGCATTCGTCGCGCAAGGGTCCACCCCGGCAGACGCGCTGCACCATTCGCTTGATCTGGCTCAGCATGCTGAGCGTTGGGGCTATGGCCGTTTCTGGCTGGCCGAGCACCATAACATGGTCGGCATCGCCAGCGCCGCTACTTCGGTCGTCATAGGATATGTTGCCGGTGGGACCAAGAGCATCCGCGTGGGCGCCGGCGGAATCATGCTGCCAAATCATTCGCCCATCGTGATCGCCGAACAGTTTGGCACGCTCGAATCGCTTTATCCCGGACGCATCGATCTTGGTCTTGGCCGCGCTCCCGGCACTGATCAGCGAACTCTGCGTGCTCTTCGCCGCGATCCCAGCAGCGCCGATAATTTTCCTCACGACGTGCGTGAGCTTCAGGCGTTTCTCGGTCCGCTGCAACCCGGACAGACGGTCCAGGCTGTTCCCGGTACCGGCACGAATGTTCCCATCTGGATCCTCGGATCTAGCCTCTTTGGCGCGCAGCTGGCGGCCGAGTTCGGCCTCCCTTACGCCTTCGCTTCCCACTTTGCGCCCGATGCGCTTATGCTGGCGCTCCAGGTTTATCGCAGGGAATTCCAGTCATCTCCCCAGCTAGAGCGGCCTCACGCGATGGTCGGTGTAAACGTAATTGTCGCCGATACCGACGCCGAAGCGCGGCGTCTTTTTACTTCCGCCCAGCAGGCTTTCACCAATGCGGTGCGCGGCACGCGCCGCCAACTTCCGCCGCCCATCGACGACATTGAATCCTACTGGTCGCCCATGGAGAAAGCGCAGGCCTCCAACATGCTGGCCTGCTCCTTTGTCGGCTCGCCTCAAACGGTCCGTGCCGGACTGGAAAAATTCATTCAGCAAACCGGCGCCGACGAACTGATGGTTGCCGCGGCCATTTACGATCATTCCGCCCGGCTGCGGTCTTACGAACTGCTTGCCGGGATCATGTAGCTTCTGATCCCGGCTGTTCTCCGCGGCTCCGCGCCTCCGCGGTGAAGTTCTGTTTTTTCAGTTTGATTCAATCCACCTTCGTCGCCGTAAGTTCCACCTGGATGCGCTTGGTGCTGTTCACATCGTCCATGCTTGTAAGTATCTGGGGTTTACCGGGATTCACGACAGCGCTTACCCGTTGCGTAACGGCGCGCAGCACTGGCCTGCTCTCCCCCGCTCGAGGGGCCGTATTCTGTTCCGGGATGGCAAAATTACTAATGCCTATATCGACGCTCACCTCCAGCTTGTTATTCACAGTCTCACCCGCCGAACACCGCAACTCAAAACCCACGTCAGTATAGGTGTAGGACTCCTTGCCCGTATCTATCGGCACTTTGGTGCCGATCTTGAGCGTGTTTGCGCCACGCTCATTGGCCTCTACAAGCAGGCTATAGTCGCGCTGATTGATCTTCTTTCCGTCCTGCAGTTCGTAAATACTGAACGCCATTTTGTACGTAGGCACCGCTGCTTTTTTGACAATCGCATCGCGGTCGGGTGCCTCTTGCTTTTTCTTGGTGTCTTCTTGAGCGGCCAATGAGCAGGCCGCCAGGAATACAATCATCAGCATTAAAAAATTCTTCATTGCTTCTCTCCTTATTGATTGGTTGTTGAGCGCCGTGTTCCTTGCGATGGCTCACGGTCAGCCCAGAATTCTTCGGATTCTTTTTGATCATTGTTGCGTGGGAGCTGCGCAATGATGATTTCTTGCGGCGTGTTCTCCAGATAGGTGAACATCAGTCTCTCCTGTTCCGATAACGGCGTGGGCGTAGGAAAGACTGCGGGCCGCTCACTCAGCGTCAATGTCGCATTCTGCTGGGCTGTTGGAACCGTCGACGGCTTGTGTCGAGGGATTCTGGCCGCTGCCTGTGGAGCAATCGGCGCGAGCGGCTGAATTTGTGGTTGCGGAGCAGGCTGTCTGGTTTCGACAACAGTGTTGGTTGGCGGCGCAATTCGCTGCCGTCCACTAATTAGCACCGCGGCCATGATAATCGCGACCGTAATCGCTCCTGCCCAAAGCCATTTGAAGTTCCACCACGCTTGTGACGCTTTCTTGTCTGCTTCGCACAGGTTCGCCAGTATCCTGGTTTCCAAACCCGGACGGGGCTCCGCTGAGGAATAGTTGGTGAGCAGCGAGTCCAGCATGTCATCGATCTGTATCTGCTTGTCTTTTTCCTGGTCAGCCATGTTTCTTTCCCTCCAGCAGGACCGCCAATTTCTCTTTGAGCTGCTTGCGCGCCCGGAACAGCCGCGTTCGCACAGAGCCTTCCGGTATCTTCATCACCTCGGCAATTTCCGCCGAGTTCAGCTCCTGAACGGTGGATAGCTCCAGCGTTTGCGCCAGATCATCCGGCAACCCCGCGATTAGCCTTTGCAATAGCTGCTGTTTCTGCCGCTCCGCAAGTTGCTCATCCGCTGCGGGAGTTCCGTCTGAAAGCGATTCCATCAACTCAACGCCTGACTCGCCACCATCTAACGAAAGCATCTTGCGGCCAGAGCGCCGTTTGTCCAGCGCCGTAGTCCACGCAATCCGCGCCAGCCACGTTTTGGTATTGCTCACTTCGTGCAAACGATCCTTCTGTTTCCATACCCTTAGAAAGCATTCCTGCGCTGCATCTTCAGCGTCATGATGGTTGCGTAGGATGGAGTAGGCGATGCGAAAGACCATGGGTGAATGCTCGGCCACCAGCGTTTCAATCGTCATCGTCGCCGCAGCTTCCATGGCCAATGCTGGTTTCAGAACTGTATCTCCCAAAATCGCCTGCCCCGCCATTTTGTTCCTTCTCTGTAAGGAATGACTACTGGAGAACGGAAAGTGTTCTGGTATTTTGCGGTTATTTTCAGGCCGGGGAGGCGTCGGGTCGGCCATCACCGGTTCTGATAGGACGCAGGCGAGACGGGCGGGAGCGGCACTTCGGGAAAGATCATTTAGAGTGTTTGCTGAATTGATGTATCCTCTAACGTACATCGCGCTTAGCGATCCATCTCACCCCGCGACGCGCCATCCTGAGGCGAGCCACGCCAACCGCAAAGTGTTTCGACACGGTTTCCGTGAGTCGAGGTCCCCAACGCGCGTGGTTTTGCGTGTTGGGTGGGAAGCGAAGGATCGGCTCCGCTGCACCGCAGGGCTATCTAGGATTGTTTCGATGATCGGCTGCCCTGAAGATCAGCGGAGCAGATCCTTCGCCTCGCATCCCTAGCACAGTAAAGGAGCAGAGCGTCATGCTCGGCTCAGGATGGCATATTCACGAGGATAGAGATGGTGACTCGGGATACAGCAAGCCCAGAACCGATTTAGGCATTCCACACAAGAAAGCGGTCCCATTCCTGGAACCGCCCTTTGGTCTGCAAATTGTTTTGAATCGATATTTATGGAGCCGGTACAGCTACCCGATTCCCCGGTACAACCTGCGGCTGGTAGCTAAAGACTTCGCGGGTTCTCGAATCCACATTTACTCTCAGCCAGTTCACGTCATTCGTGCCATTGGCTTGGTTGTCGCCATATGTTTCCACGCGGGTAAAGTTTTCTAACCGGCGTCCCAGCGGATCAAGAAACGGCTTGTCCACACGGAAATAGTGAGAGTCGCCATGCACGTACGCAACCGGTTTGCGGAAAGCAACCACCTGATCGCGCAGTGCGACCAGAAAATCATGAAAACCATCAGGAAGACCGTCAGTTTCTACTAGTGTCTTGGGGTTGCGCAACGGCGCTCCCTCTCCAGTCGAAAGGTCCCATCCCGTATCGGCTTGCGAGATGAGCATTACGGCCACTGATCCACGGGCTTTTGCCACGTCAAAAGTTTCCTGCATCCAGGCAATGGTCGCCGCGTTGCGCGCGGCAAACTCAGCCGGATCGGGATTTGTGTCGCATAGGTTGTTACAGGATCCTTGTATGTTTAGCGTCGCGTAGGTCACACCGCCTCTTGTCCAGCGGCGATTTTCAACGCACGGTACCGGCCCGCTCACGCCAAGGCAAAGCGGAGTGGACTGCACTTCCATGCGCATATGATGCTGGCCCAGTGAAAATGGGGTGCTGAAGAACAAAGCTCGCTCATGATCGAGGCGCTCAAGCGATGAAAATCCGCCATTGGAAACCCGGTCACAATCAGTCCAGTCATTATCCCCGGTTGTAAAGACCGCCGGAGCTTTCAAGGAATTAAAGAATCCCAGGGCCTGGGTATACAAAGCGTCTACGCAAGTTGTCGGGCGTGACCGAACCCGGTGTGCCGTTGCCGGCTTTCAGATCGCCATCGTGGACTGTGAATGCGAGTTCCTGTTGATTCATGTCCGCGATTAGGTTGGGAATTCCGGTAAGAGCCTGCACATCTGAGTAAGGCAGGTCGCCCCAGAGGCCGATTGCATACTTGCCTTCATCCTGATCGTTCTCTGGACCATCGCCATTGGAGCGTTGAGCTCCCTGCGCGATCGCGGTTGCCGCGAGAACGAATACTAGAAACGTAAATGAAAACCGCTTGGCTGTTCCACGGAATCTCTTTCGCGGCTGCAACTGACACTCAATCAAACTCATTCTTTAATTTCCTCTCTGGTGGAATTTTCCTGGTTGGAATTGGGGACGTGAATTGCTCGCTGATCGACAAACAATGAGAAACACGGGCCAATCTAGCCCGCGTCGTTTAAAGGAATGTGAAGGGAAAGTTAATGTTTGGCGTACAAGCGGAAATTGCTGAGGCCAACGTTTACCTGACAAACAAGCATAGGATGCGAATGGCAAGTTTTTCGTCGAGTTTAGCCGCGAGTTGCTTCATGTACGCGTACAAAGTGGGGAATCGCATTGCTGCCTCCTTGCAACTCCAGTCTAGGCAGCAACTGTTAAGGGTGTATGAAAGATATGTTTATTTTTGAATTCTCAATCAGAAATAGACGCGCTGAACGTTGTGCAGAGCACAAGCTGCATCCCCTTACGAACTCGTAACTTGCGGAGCCGATTTGATCAGGTCAGAACAACAGCCGGCACAATCGTCTTTCAGAAGATTCTTCACCCGTTCGTGTATTTCATCGCGGATCTTGCGGACAGCATCCAGCGCCTTTCCTTTCGGGTCGGGCAGAGACCAGTCAATCACACGCAGTCCCGGAACAAAGGGGCAAGCCTCGCCGCAACCCATGGTTACAAGTACATGCGCGTTGCTGGCTACTTCTTCCGTCAATCGTTGCGGCTTCGCCGTTGAGAGATCAATGCCAATCTCTTTCATAACGGCGACTACTTCAGGATGCACTTGTCCGGCAGGTTCGGTTCCGGCTGAAATTGCCTGGCATCCTGGCTGCGCATACAGATTAAAAAATGCAGCCGCCATCTGTGAACGGCCGGCGTTATGCACGCACGCGAATACGTACGTTCTCATCTTGGTGTTGATCTCTGTCGTTTCAGTCGGATGAGGCATTAGAAGGTTCTCCGCCTGACCAGCTAGGTTCGGCAGGAGCCAGCGGAATAGCGCCGTGGCCGCAAGTGCCCCGCCAAACTGAGCTGCCACAAAACCGGGCACATCCTGAAAGCGAATTCCCGCAAATGTATTAGAGAACGCGCGCGCAAGCGTTACTGCTGGATTGGCAAAGGAAGTGGACGCAGTGAACCAGTAAGCGGCAGTGATGTACGCCGCAACCGCAAAAGGAACCATGTTCGCGCGAGACCTTGAACATCCCCAAATCACAGCCATCAATCCAAAAGCTGCCACAAACTCACTGAATAGTTGGCCGACGCCATGCCGTGGGTGTTGCGAAAGCGAATAAACCGGCTCGGAAAACATGAGATGCGCGACGGCGGTCCCAATCAGTCCTCCGAAAAATTGTGCTGCGACATAAAATGCGGCTTCACCCCGCGAGAGACCGCCCGCGAGCATGTCGCTAATACTCACAGCAGGGTTGAAATGAGCGCCTGAAATTCCGCCAAAAGCGAGGATAATCGCCACTAATGCGGCGCCAGTTGCGATGGAATTTGCCAGCAGCGCGATCGCAACGTTTCCCGCGGAAAGGCGCTCTGCCATCACTCCGGAACCGATTACTGCTGCAACCAGGAAAGCCGTTCCCACAAATTCCGCAATAACGCGACGAGGCAGCGTGGATTTCATGTGGTAGATGATATCGCGATTATGGTTTGCCATACCAAAGGATGTTGCTGACACTTTCCAAACTAAAATTGGGCCCGGCATTAAGCCGGACCCATTCCCAGGGAGGGGGGAAACTTGCCGCACCGGCGTACAATCCTGTGCCGGCGGCAACGCCACGCCAACCTTTGTGTTCAGTGATGTCGAGGTGGTGAAGTTAAACATATCTTCCAATGTGTTGGCATTCTGATCGCGTTTGGTGAGATGAGGGTGTGCTGGTGCATCCTCATCATCGCCTTGATCGTCATGCTTGGCGCCGGCTGGCGTCATAAAAATGGTTTCTATCAGCGCCAGAATCGAAGTGTGATCACCCACCGTGTGAGAAACGTAACTGGGTTTGGAAAACGGCGAGATCGCCACAAAAGGCACGCGGATGCCGTACTGATCAAAATTGGCGCATGCGGCCGGGAATGGTCCGGTGGGATCAAGAGCGAATTGTGGGCATAAATCAGCCGCGTCTTTGGTCGTTGTATCCGTGGCGCTCAGCAAATTCGATGAGCATTCCGCGCCCTTTCCC
>DATBVH010000492.1:0-5670 GCA_036515395.1 Candidatus Angelobacter sp. | reverse complement strand
GAAGCAACGTTGTTCTTCCGCCAAGTCCGCTCCGGGGCCGGCAGGACGCAATGGGAGCTCGTGGTCGCACAGCGGGCGTACCTGGTCCCACAGTCCCAGACGCGGGAACGCACCAGCTCTGGACGGACGGAAGCGGCGTGTCCGGCACCAACAGTGGCATCAGGGTACCCGGCTTCCCGCTGCCGAATCCGAAGCTTTACCACATCAGACTGCAGGTGGGAGCACATTCCTTCACTAGTTCGCAAGTACAGCCCATTACGAACGGCGGCTTGCCCGTAGTTCCGCCAAATGGGATCGCAGGTCCGCAGCTTTTGCCCGCCAGCACGATTTACGGCTTCAACGGGACTTTCCCCGGCCCCAGAATCAACGCCATGTATGGGCAGCCCAACCTGGTACGTTTTGAGAACGACCTGGACTTGAACCCCCTGTGCCGTGATCGCCAGGATTTTGGCGCGCCGGACTGGGCGTTCCTTACGCACCTGCACAATGGTCACACCCCGCCGGAGAGTGACGGCCAGCCTCACCACCTTACGGACAACAGAGGTGGATATTTACCAGAACAGTGGGTGGATAATCTTTATCACAACTATGCGGCAGGCAATGACGACGCTGAGAAGCAGTCCTTCCTCTGGTTTCACGATCATCGCATGCACCACACCGGGCCCAATGTTTATAAAGGCATGGTCGGCCTCTATCCCATTTACGATCCGATTCTGGATCCAGGAGACGAAACCCAAAAGACCGGTCTTGGGCTGCCCGGCCGCAAACGGATTGACCCGGCAGACCCGACGGGCCAGACCTTCAACGTGGACTACGACATCCCGATGGCTCTGTACGATTGCTGCCTTGACGATGGCGTCACGCAGCATCAGGACTTCCACAACGGCTTTGGCGAGCTACATCCCGAGTGGTGGGGCCAGCTTTATCACCGCCACTTCCCGAACCATGGCTTTGTGGGGGATATCTTCACGGTAAACGGAACGGCTTTCCCGGTGCTCAATGTTTACCGCCGGAAATATCGCTTCCGCTTCCTGGGCGCTTCGGTATCGCGTATTTATGAGCTCATGCTCATGCGCGGCACACCCACCGCAGCTCCCGGCACGCAGGGGCAGTACCAGATCCCGGATGCCCAGCAGTGTCATCAGTTCACTCAAATCGCCAGCGAAGGCGGATTGCTGCCTAAGCCGATTACGCGCGATTCCTTCCAGATCTGGCCGGCAAAACGGAGAGAAGTGGTGGTTGATTTCACCAAATTCCTGGATGGCACTCCAACCTCGCCGGGTGATGTGCTCTACCTGGTGAACATTCTGGAAATGCCGGACGGTCGCAAGCCGAACTTCAATGCGCCGGGAATCATTCCGACGTATAAGGTGCCGATCATGAAGATCATTATTGGTGGCAATCCGCCGGAGCCGGACGTGAGCGTAGTTCCCAAGAACCTACGCCCCATGCCGACCCTGCCCAAAAACAACACCTCGTTGCCTCAACGGACGTTCACATTGCAGCGGAGCGGCACGGCCGGCGGGGAAACCCAGTGGGTGATTAACGGACTGGAGTTCAATCCCACCACACCGCTCGCTCTCCCGCAACGCAGCGGCGCTGGCGAGGTGTGGACGGTTGCGAACGGAGGCGGTGGCTGGGTGCATCCGATGCACATGCACATGGAAGAGCATACGGTGCTTTCCCGCGTCGGCAGCACCAACCCTCACCCTGAAGACACCGGCAAGGAGGACGTGGTCGCGCTGGATCCAGCCGAGTCTGTCACCTTCTTCCGGCGGTTCAGGACGTTTTCGGGTAATTATGTGGCCCACTGCCACAACCTGGCGCACGAAGATCACAACATGATGTTTGGTTGGTCGATCTTGCCCTAAGGTAGCTGTGATTTAAATCACTGACGCCTGAAAGCCAGCCAGGTAGTTTCTTCAGGTACTCCGGTGTTCGCTGCCGGAGTACCTGATTCAAGAGAAGTGATTCGAGATAAAAAGATCTCTTCGACGGGAAAAGAGAGATGCACAACGGCGAAATGACGTGATGACCCTGGGTTCTCGTCTTGGCTGCCTTTTGCAACTGCTCCGGGAGGGCTGCTATGAAAAAGACCTTGTACATATTATTGCTGTTTTCATTCGCGACCGGAACATTTGTTGCCGGTTCCTGGTACAACCAGCACAAAGTATCCGTCAACACTTCCGCGAGCGCACGTAAAGTTCTTTATTACATTGATCCCATGCACCCGGCGTACAAGTCTGACAAGCCGGGCACCGCGCCTGATTGCGGCATGCAATTGGTGCCTGTCTATGCCGATAGCAGACTGGCATCTGTGGGGCTTGGGTCCGTCGCTTCATCTCTGCTTGAAGGCGCGGTGCAGATTGATGCTGTTAAACAGCAGCTTTTCGGCGTGCGCGTTGAGCCGGTGGAGAAGAACTCAGGAGCTTACAACATTCGTCTGTTCGGCCGGGTTGTTCCCGACGAAGCAAGAATCTACAAGCTCAACGCAGGCATTGACGGTTTCATTCAGGAAGTTTCCGCTGCCACCACAGGCAGCATCGTCCGCAAAGACCAAGTGCTGGCCACGTTCTCTTCTCCCATGGCCACTATGACAATCCAGACGTTTCTCCTCAACGTGGGCGCAGAGGACCGGTTCAAGAAGAGCGCCGCGGAGGGCTCTGTGGAAGGTCAGTCTATGGCCGCCACGAACGCCAATCTCCAGCAGCGCTTTCAGCAATTGCAGAACCTCGGCATGTCCAGGCTCCAGATGGAAGAAATTCGGAGCACGCGCCAATTCCCTGAGACCATCAAGATCATCTCGCCTGCAGACGGATTTGTAGTCGCGCGCAACGTTTCACCCGGACAGAAGTTCGAGCGGGGCGCGGAATATTATCGCATCGCTGATTTGAGCCGAGTCTGGATTCTGGCGGATGTTTACGAGAGCGACGCTCAATATCTTCAGCCCGGTGCGCAAGTGCGGGTCAACCTTCCTGACCAGGGCAAGTCTTTTCCGGGGCGGGTCAGCAATGTGCCCCCGCAGTTTGACGGCGCAACACGGACTTTCAAGGCGCGAATCGAGGTAGACAACCGCAGTTACGCTCTCCGGCCAGACATGTTCGTGGATTTGGAGCTGCCGGTTGCGTTCTCCCGCACCGTGGTCGTTCCCGCGGGCGCAGTGCTCGATTCCGGACTAAAAAAGACTGTCTTTGTGGAGCGCGGTCAGGGATTGTTTTCGCCGCGGGAAGTAGAAACGGGTCGTCGCTTCGATGACAGAGTGGAGATCGTCAAGGGATTAGCGACTGGCGAGCGAATCGTAGTTTCAGGCAATTTTCTTGTCAGCTCTGAAAGCCGATTGAAAGAGGCAGCGGACATGTACGCGCCCGCGTCCGAACCGCCCAAGGCTGACGCCAAGACGGCTGAGAATGACTTGAAAAAGACCCCGTCCCCGACCGCTGATCGGCCGTTGCCCGCAATCGGGACCACCACGAAAGCGCCTCATCCCGGGGGGCGTCGTGGTTAACCGCATCATTGATTTCTCGGTCAAGAATAAGTTCTTGATCTTTGCCGCGGTGGCTGCTGCCTGCTTTGCCGGCTGGTGGTCCATGAAGCATGTGGCGCTTGACGCCATTCCCGATTTGAGTGACACGCAGGTGATCGTTTATTCGAGCTGGGAGCGCAGTCCCGATCTCGTCGAACAACAGGTGACCTATCCCATCGTGAGCGGAATGCTGGGGGCTCCCCACGTCAAGGCGGTGCGGGGCTTTTCTGATTTCGGAAGCTCCTTTGTATATCTGATCTTTGAAGAAGGAACCGATATTTACTGGGCCCGCTCGCGAACGCTCGAATACCTCGCGGGCGTGCAGCCGAATCTTCCACAGGGAGTAAAGACCGAGCTTGGACCAGACGCCAACGGGCTGGGCTGGATTTTTCAATACGCGCTGGTCGACAAGTCGGGCCAGCACAATCTTGCGGAACTGCGATCGTTACAGGATTGGTATCTGCGTTATTACCTGAAGTCAGTGCCCGGCGTGGCTGAAGTTGCGCCGCTCGGCGGCTTCGGGCAGCAGTATCAGGTCAATGTTGATCCGCGCCGTCTGCAGGCATACGGCATCCCGATCAGCCGCGTGGTGGACGCAGTGCGGGGCGGCAACAGTGAAGTGGGCGGCCGCTTGCTCGAGTTTGGCGGCACCGAGTACATGGTGCGTGGACGCGGTTATGCCCAATCGGTGGAGGACTTCGGAAATATTGTTCTTACTGCAAGCCAAACCGGCACACCGATCCGGGTAAAGGATGTTGGGCAGGTGGTGCTCGGTCCAGAACTGCGGCGTGGCGTATCTGACCTGGATGGAAACGGCGAAGTTGTCTCCGGCATTGTCATCATGCGGCAGGGAGAGAACGCCTTGGAGGTCATTGATCGCGTCAAGTCCAAGTTGCATGAGATTGAGCCCGGATTGCCGCCGGGAGTGGCAGTGGTCCCGATTTATGATCGCTCAGACCTGGTCCGCCGCTCCATTTCCAATGTCCGATCGACGCTCATCGAGGTGCTCTTCATTGTTGCGCTGGTAGTCCTGTTATTTCTTTGGCACGTTCCCAGCGCCCTCATCCCACTGATAACCATTCCCATTTCCGTTTTGCTTGCGTTCATCCCCTTCCGCATGCTCGGTATGACCGCCAATATTATGTCGCTGGGCGGAATTGCCATTGCCATTGGCGCGCTGGTGGACGCCTCCATTGTTGTAGTAGAGCAAACGCACAAGAAATTGGAAGAGTGGGAGCGCGGCGATAAACATGAAGATTACCGCGATGTAATCCTGGGTGCGGTAAAGCAGGTAGCCGGCCCCAGTTTTTTTGCGCTTCTGGTGATCGCCGTCTCATTTCTGCCGGTGCTGACATTGGAAGCCCAGGAAGGCCGCCTTTTCCGGCCACTCGCTTATACCAAGACTCTTGCCATGATCATCGCCGCTATTCTGGCGATCACGCTGGATCCAGCGTTGCGCATGCTGTTCACGCGGCGCAAGAAGTTCCGCTTCCAGCCGGCCTGGCTCTGCCGTTCCACGAATGCCGTTGTGGTGGGTACCATTCATGCTGAAGAAAAACATCCGGTTAGCCGGCTCTTGATTCGTATGTACCAACCCGTCGCCGCCTGGGCACTGCGCTGGAATTGGGTCGTGATCGCAGCGGCCCTTCTGTTGGTGGCAATCACCGTGCCCGTGTTTCAGAAGTTGGGCTCGGAGTTCATGCCGCCGCTGGAAGAGGGATCTATCCTTTATATGCCTTCCACGGCTCCCGGCATTTCCCTCACTGAAGCGCAGAAGGTGCTACAGGTTACGGATAGGGTCCTCATGCAGTTCCCTGAGGTGGATCGCGTGCTCGGCAAGGCAGGCCGTGCGGAGACTGCCACCGATCCAGCGCCGCTTTCAATGCTGGAAACCGTCATCATCCTTAAGCCGCATTCCCAGTGGCGAAAGGTGGACACGTGGTATTCGTCATGGACACCGCAATGGGCCAAAAACATTTTTCGCCACGTGACGCCGGATCACATTTCACAGGAAGAACTCATCAGCCAGATGAATGAGGCGCTGAAAGTTCCCGGCCTGGCCAATGCTTGGACAATGCCGGTGAAGGGTCGCACAGACATGCTGACCAGTGGAATGCGTACACCGGTTGGACTCAAGATCTCGGGCG
>DATBVH010000491.1:0-3074 GCA_036515395.1 Candidatus Angelobacter sp. | reverse complement strand
GCTGTATTTCGCGCTGCAGGAGAGCTCCGCGCATCAGGCGACGGTCGGGAAACGTGCCATGAACATCTACGTCACTGACCTGCAAGGCCGCCGTATTTCCTTTGGGCAGGCTACCGGAAGACACTTCTCCAGGGTCCTCTCCAGTATCCTGGCCATTGGCTACATCATGGTGGCATTTACGGAGAAGAAGCAGGGGCTGCATGACATCATCGCAGGCACCCTGGTGAAACGGAGATAGCGCCGCAAGGGATTTGCCCAATCCGAGTTCAGCGGAAGCGCGCCCTGTGCTCCTTGAGAATGCACTTGTCCATCACTACAAAAATTCCCGCCTTCCGGGCTTTCTCCGCCGCCTCTTCGTGAATCACATCTTCTTGAAGCCAGATTGCGGGCACTTTCAGCCGGATCGCTTCATCCACCAGTTCTGGCACATACTCAGAGCGCCGAAACACGTCCACCATATCGATCTTCTCTTCGATCTCGGCCAGCGACGCAACTGCTTTCTCGCCCAGAGAGCCTCTGATCAATGGATTGACCGGGATAATCTTGTAACCGTGACTCTGCATGTAGGCGCTAACGCCATAGCTTGGGCGCAGCGGACTGTCGGATAGTCCCACCACAGCAATGGTCTTCGTGCGCTTAAGTAGCTCGCCAATTTCGTCGGTTGCGGTTGTCTTCATGGTTTCCACAGATAAATTCTCCGCATATACATCTTTCTATTGAGAAGCCTGACATCGCTTCAAAGGTTTGTCATTGACGGCCATCACATAGGCAAAGCATGGCTACTCTTTTTTCGATCCGCCGCGCGTCGCCTTCTCCGTATACAGTTTGGACGCCACTTTGCGAATGGTATCAGGGACATTCTTGTTATGGCGCAGGCTCTTCAAGTCATAAACGTGCAGCGTCTTGACCAGGGTCAGTGATATATCCAATGGGCAGCGCGGATTATTGGCCAGATTGCGCACCACCGGATAAAGCTTGAGGAAACGCCGCTGGCGCGCGATCTCGCGAAAAACGTTCTCCTGCAGATTTTTGGATGCCGCAAACGATTCTGCTTCGGCATCCGTCAGCTTGGGTGATGCCAGCACCGCATTCTGGACCAGACGCGCGGTATCGCGGATCAACAATGCCCGCTCTTCCTTTCCGCCAATAAATCCCAGCTTGATCCGCTGGCCTACGTTCAACTTTGAAACCCTCTGCAACACTGTGAGCTTTTTCTGCTCCGCCGCTTCAAACTCATCGGGATTCTCCAGCGGAACGCTTCGTGTGGCAGCGCTTTGTGCCGCCACCGCCGCTTCATCGCTCGCCGAAGCAATGGCCGCCATTGGCCCGTCCCTCTCTTCCGCAACGCTTGCTGCCGCTTCTGTCCTTTGAGCTTCCGCGGCAGGTTCTTCGTCCTTCACTAGTTCAAATGGCTTGCCTTCTTCCGCGGCGATGGCAGCGGCGTGCTCCCGTTGAAATGCTTCTAATGCCGCCGCGGATTCCGGGTCAGGAACAACTTCAAATTCTTCCAGCGTTTGTTCCGGCCCCTGCGAAGCGGCTTCCGGCTCAGCATGGCCACGGCCCTGTAATTCCTGTGCCTCTTCCGGTGTCAGATTTGAATTTCCCAGCAGCGCTTCCACCACGCCCGGGGTGCTTCGCGCGCGAGCGCTGGCCAGCAGCATCTTCACCGTCTCCCGTGAGGCGGTATCGGCTAGTTCCATCAGCAAATTTTCCGGAATTGCGGGATTCTCGATCAGCGTCGGCATCAGCACCGGACGCCGGTTTTCCGGCTGCCAATAATAGAGAAGCACCTCTGGCGTAGCGGTATCTTTGCCCAGCACTTCCAGCGCTGCTTGCGCGTCCCACCCGGCCAGCGTCATGCGTGCATCCTGGCCAAACAGCGGGTGCTGCGCCATGTAGACGAGCACTTCCAGCGTCTCGTCGGCAGGGAGTGGCAGAGCGCCCCGGGCGGCAGAGCGCATCACGTTCACAGGCACAGCATTCTTTTTTATCAGTTCAAGAATTGGGGCCATAGATCGGTAATTGGTACTTGGATTTAGTACTTAGCTTTAAGCTCGCAATTTTCTCGTCATCCAGAGCAGCATGGATCATCCTGACAAAGCCAAATACTAAATACCAACTGCTAAGTTCTAATTCCCATCTCGCCGCGCCACAAGAAATGCCCGGATAAACGGTTTCAGGTCTCCATCCAGCACGCGGTCCACGTCACCCACTTCCAGCTTGGTGCGATGGTCCTTGATCAGCCTGTACGGATGCAGTACATACGAGCGTATCTGAGAGCCAAAATCAATGTCCAGCTTGGAGTCTTCCAGCTTCTTGCTGATGGCGCGCTTTTTCTCCAGCTCATATTCGTAAAGCTTGGATCGCAGCATCTTCATGGCGCGCTCACGATTTTTATGCTGCGAGCGTTCGTTCTGGCAAGCCACCACAATGTTCGTCGGAATGTGCGTGATGCGAACCGCGGAATCCGTGGTGTTTACGTGCTGCCCGCCTTTGCCGCCAGACCGATAAGTATCGATCCGCAGATCTTCCGGCTTGATGTCCACCTGAATTGAGTCGTCAATTTCCGGCGAAACAAAGACGCTGGCGAATGACGTATGCCGGCGCTTGGCCTGATCGAACGGCGAAATGCGCACCAACCGATGCACGCCGATTTCGCTCAGCAGCTGCCCGTAGGCGTAGTCGCCGGTCACGGTAAACGTCGCGGACTTGATGCCGGCTTCTTCCGCGGGCTGATATTCGTTCACCTCAGTGCTAAAGCCCTGGCGTTCTGCCCAGCGCAGGTAAAGGCGCAAAAGCATCTCCGCCCAATCCTGTGACTCCGTTCCCCCTGCCCCGGGATGAATCGTGACAATGGCGTTGCGCATATCGTGCTCGCCGGACATCAGCGTCTGTGTTTCCAGCTTGTCGGCCACTTCGCGCAGCTGGTCGATTTCCTTGCGCAGCTCTTCCACCACGGCTTCGCCTTCGCGGGCCAGATCAAAGTAAGCCTGAATGTCCTCTACGCGGCGAGCGAGATCGGCATCCATGGCCAGCGATTCTTCCAGACGCCGGCGCTGGCGCATCAGCACCTG
>DATBVH010000490.1:0-2527 GCA_036515395.1 Candidatus Angelobacter sp. | reverse complement strand
CATGGTGGAGAGCACCAGGTGTCCGGTTTCAGCAGCTTCTAGGGCCAGTTCCATGATCTCGGCGGTTTTGAGCTCTCCGACCGCAATCACATTCGGCGCCTGGCGCAGGGCCGCACTTAACGCCTGCAGGACGCTCGGAGTATCGCTGTGCAACTCGCGCTGGTGGATTGTGGAACGCTTGTGGTTATGCAGAAACTCGATCGGATCCTCAATGGTGATGATGTGGCTGGTTTCGCTTGCATTGATGTGATCGAGCAGTGCCGCCAGGCTTGACGACTTGCCCGAGCCCCGCGGGCCGGTGATCAGCACCAAACCGTCGTGCAGTTGTGTGATGTCGCGCAGTTGTTCTGGCAGGCCAAGGCTTGCGAAATCGGGAACCGTGGTGGGAATGACTCGCATCACCACCGCGCAACTTCCTCTTTGAATGAAAATATTTACCCGGAAGCGCGCCACTCCAGGCAGCGCGTAGGAAACGTCGCAGTAGCCTTGTTCGCGCAACATGGCGACTGCCGATTTGTTGCTGGCAATCAGGTCGGATGCGACGCGACGAGTATCGTCGGCAGTGAGCGGCGGCACTCCAGACATCTCCAACTCGACGAATTCTCCGTTCACCTGAATCTGGAAGTTCTTGCCGGGAGAAAAAATCAGATCGCTGACACGCGAATTGGCTCGCAGGATCGCTGCCAGCAGCTCGTCAGTTGCAGCGCCGGCGGATAGCGGGTCGAGCGAAATTTGTATGCGGGCCGTGCCAGTAGCGGCCATGGTGAGCCTGATTCCTTGTCGAAACGCAAGTATTCAGGTTCAACTCTAGCGAAGTTAAACCGCTTCCGGCCACAAAGAACGCCATGTTCATAGACCTTCGTAATGCTTCCTTCCCCGCAAAGAAAAAGGGCGGCCAATGCCGCCCTTTCACGTTGACTGTTGCAGAGCTACTTAGTTTTCTTAGCGCCCTTTTTACCGTAGGTGGTTTCCACGGTCGCGTTGAGGGCCGCAAGCATCTGCTTGGCTTCATCGGCATGTGGGCCGCTCGGCTGCAGCTCAATATACTTCTGGTAAGCCTCGGTAGTTCCGTCCGGGGCGACAATTTTGCCGCTGGGATCGGTGGTTGCCATTCCGACCAGATTCTGGCCCTTCCAGAAATACGCATCGGCACGATTCGGATCCGCGGCTATCGCCTTATCGAAGGCTTCAACCGCTTGCTTCCGTACCTTGACGTCATTGGTGGCGTTTGAATTGGTCAGCACGGCACCCAGATTGAAATAGTACTGTCCCGCATGTGGGGGATCCAGAGTAGCCGCCTGCTGGTAAGCAGTCACTGCTTCATCAGACTTCCCGATTCGAGCCGCAGCAGCAGCAAAGTTGTCGTAATACGCCGCCATCCTTTGATTATCGAGCGCGGATTGTACAGCGTTCTTTGGTGCTTGCGGTGCGGCATTACCCTGGGCAGGTGCGGCATTGCCTTGCTGCGCACCTCCCTGCGCTGGTTGAGCGTTTCCTTGAGCCGGTTGACCGTTCCCGGCTGGTGCTCCAGGGGCAGCTGCCGCAGGAGTTTTGCCAGTCTTCAAATCAATTGCCTTATGCAGATCGTTGTAGGCCTCGGTGTAGCGCTTGGTTTTTTCGGCAGGATCAGTTTGGGTCTTGGCCGAATCCAGATACGCCCCGCCTAACCGGAACCACACTAGATCCTCATTCGGAACCATCTGCGACGCCTCGGTCAAGGACGCAATTGCGGCGTCATAGTTCGGGGGAGTGGCCTGTTCTGCGGCGGTTGCCGCTTTAAGCTTTTCGTTTACCGTGCCAATACTCTTGTTGTACTGCTCGGTTTTAGCCTGCTCCTCCTGCATCTGCTTAACCTGCTCGGGAGTCAGCCCTTTGGCTTTAGCAGTCTCCTGGACTGCCTGCTCTTGAGACTGCTTTTCATCGAAATCCAATGTCACTTCGTCGCCGCCGACTTTGTATTTGCTTACCTTGTCGATGTCCTTACCATCTTTAGTCAGGGTGACGGTGTAAGTCCCCGGATCGATTCCCAACGAAAAATATTCGCCCTTTTTGTTTGTTTTCAGCTTAAAAGTCCGTCCATTGTCGTCGTTATGCCACGTTACCTGGGCATCAGTGATGGGAGTACCCTTAGCGTCTTTGGCAACTCCCTTGACCGTGGCGGTTTGGGAAAGCGCGGGTAGCGCAAACAGCATTGAAATAACTGAGATCATCAGTACATAAAAAACATTCCGTTTCATTGGAGCCTCCAGGGCTGGTCCGCACAAAGCTTGTCCATCATGGAACAAGCGCGGACAAAATTTAAACGCTCTGCACGACAGGAACATATGGAAGCGGATCAACGGCTCCCGCTTCATGAAACGCTCTGAGCCGCAATACACAGCTATCACAAACTCCGCAGGCGCGGTCTTCACGGCTGTAACAAGACCAAGTTAAATCGAATGGCGCGCCAAGTTCAAGGCCGAGACGCACAATCTCAAACTTACGCATGGCAATCAATGGCGTCACCACTTTGATGCCGCCTTCTTTG
>DATBVH010000489.1:0-6828 GCA_036515395.1 Candidatus Angelobacter sp. | reverse complement strand
AAACCCGCTTCCACCGTTGGACGCAGGTGCCATCGGCTTTCCTGAAATTTGCCGAGTCGATGGGCCTTTCCGAACAATGGTCTGACATTGTCGGCATCATCCATAACGGCCCCATGCCCAAACGCGGCGGCGGACGTCGCTGGCTTAAAGGTTGGAAAAAGAACGACCGGAAGAAAAACGACTGGCACATAGCGCGACAGAAGAACGACTCGCATAGAAACACCGGGCATCAGAATCAAGACTCACAGAAACAAGACTCAAACCTTCCTGCCATTGCCCCTGCTTCCGCACTCTCTCCGCCTCCAGCCGGCGTCTCCGTCCTTCCTCCGCCGCTCCACGGAATGAAGTGCGTTACGGTCTCCATGCTGGCAATACTCTTCTCCATGTCCTCTCTTCGCGCGCTTGTTCCCCGAAACGTTTATCCTGACCGCCCATTGCTCGGCGCGCCTATGGACCTGCCCGGCTTCTTGTTTGAACCCACCAATGAAATGGGAGTAGTCCTTCTATTTGGCATGCTTTTCTGGCGTCTGGGTTTCATCATTGAATCGGCGCAGATCGGCTATCCCGATTGCCGGGCAAAATTAGAAGTGGAACCCGGGCGCTGGCAGGACGTGGGCATTGAGTTTGAGCTTTACAGCCGTCACTTCCTCGCGCATCGTCATGATCCCAGCCGTTGCGACTTCATTGTCTGTTGGATACACAACTGGAAGGGCTGTCCGCCCAACTTGCAGGTCATAGAGCTGCGGGAAGTAGTTCGCAGGCTGTCTCAGTTGCCGCATTCCCAACGGCTACATTTTCTTGCATCAAGTGTTGAACCATCCAGCACTTAGGAACCTTGTCGTTTCAAGGTACGCCGCTAACTCCGATTTTGCCGGGCTGCGAGACTTAGCCGATCCGGTTAACCTAGGAATTTTTTTGCAGCTTTATATTTTAGGCAACTCAAAGATTTCCTTTGACCGGACTCTATCAACCGGTCTACTCTAAAAAAATCAATCGCGCTTCTGGCCATCGATATTTACTCTACGCAATCCGCAGTTAGACCACAGTGGCTTCATTAGCATTCGCCTTCGGGCTTCCTTATTATTCAACCCGCCGACCCTGGAGTCCGGATGAGAGATTAAGGGGATTACAATACAAGCGCCTTGCCATCCTTGTCGCCAACGCTGCAAAAGCCTCGCAAGTCTTCCGATGGAAGCCCATTCACCTGGAGGCAAATGTTTGCCGCGCTTCGCTCTGTCCGCCAGTTTCTGCGCATGGCGTGGAACACTCATCGCGGTTATGCAACGGCTACGGTGCTGCTGCGGCTTTTCCGGGCAGTGGTTCCTATTGCCACGCTGTGGGTGGGCAAACTGATCATCGATGTCGTTGTAGCGGCGCGCATGGGCAAGCCCAATCTTTCTCGGCTGTGGCTGCTGCTGGGCGTGGAACTGGCGATTGTCTCTGCCGGTGAAGCATTCGATAAAGCGTCGGCAGTAGTGGAATCTCTTTTCGGCGATCTATGCGCCAATCGTATCAATAAAAAACTTATCGCTCATGCCGGCTCGCTGGACCTTCATCAGTTTGAAGATCCTGCGTTTTACGACCGGCTGGAGCGCGCGCAAAGGCAGACCACCGGACGCATTGGCCTGCTGGCGCAAGTGCTCTCTTTAGGCCAGGACTCGGTGACATTAATTTCGCTGGCGTCTGCCATTCTGTTTTACAGCCCGTGGCTGCTCGTGCTGCTGATCGTGGCGATCGTGCCCGGCTTTCTTGGCGAGGTCCACTTCAGCACCCTGGAGTATTCGTTGTTGTATCGCATGACCCCGGAGCGGCGTCAGCTGGATTATCTGCGCTTCCTGAGTGCCAGCGACAAGACGGCAAAAGAAGTGCAGGTGTTTGGATTGTCCAACTGGCTATTGGGCCGTTATCGCAAATTGGCTGCCCGTCTGCATGAAGCGAACAATCGCCTGGCGCTTCGCAAAGGAATGGCCTCAATCTTACTGGCTTGGTTGGGACTGGTGGGTTATTACGCCGGGTACGTCCTTATCCTGTGGCGTGCGTTTTACGGGATGATCACCATTGGCACCCTGACTTTTCTTGCCGCATCGTTCCTGCGCTGCCGCGCGGCCACGGAGCGCCTGCTCCTGTCGGTGAGTAACGTGTATGAACAAGGGCTTTACGTCCGCGATCTTTTCGAATTCTTTGAATTGCAGCCAACAATCGATACACGGGCGGGCTCACGCCTGGTGCCTTCATCGCTGAAACAAGGGCTGGCGTTTGAGGACGTCGGATTTCGATATCCGGATAACAGCTGTTGGGCCGTCCGCCACGTCAATCTGACTATCACACCGGGAGAGAAGATCGCTCTGGTAGGCGAGAATGGCGCAGGCAAGACTACTCTGGCTAAGCTGCTGGCCCGGCTTTATGATCCCACGGAAGGCCGCATTCTGCTGGATGGCGTGGACTTGCGCGAATATCAACTTGCCTCCTTGCGTAGCGCCGTGGGAGTGATTTTTCAGGACTTTGTTCATTACGATCTCCGGCTGGATGAAAACATTGGTGTAGGCGAAATTTGCCAGGTGCAGCAGTATCTCGATCAGCTCCTCGATCAGCCGGATCGTAATGCGAACTCCAGTACTGACCCTGCAATCGCTGATGCGGCAGGGAAATCGCAGGCTGCTGCACTGGCCACAAGCTTTCCTTTAGGCTACCGGCAAATGCTGGGCCGCCGCTTTCAGAATGGCTTTGAGCTTTCCGGTGGGGAGTGGCAGAAGATCGCGCTGGCCCGGGCCTACATCCGCAAGTCACAGATCATTATTTTGGACGAGCCTACGGCCGCCTTGGATGCGCGCGCCGAATATGAAACTTTCCAGCGTTTTGCGGAGCTGGTTGCCGGGCAAATGGCTTTTTTGATTTCGCATCGTTTCTCCACCGTGCGCATGGCTGATCGCATTGTTGTTCTTAAGCAGGGAGCTATCGCGGAACAAGGAACGCATGATCAACTGCTCCTCCTCAACGGTCTCTATGCGGAGCTGTTCCGGCTCCAGGCGGAGGGATATCGTTGAAGCCCACTGGAGCTTCCGTTTACGACACTACCGCTTCCACTTTTGATCGCTATCGCTCTTTGCCCAGCGGCGTAGTGGAATCCATCCGTTCGGCGATATGGACTGAGGCGCGCCTCCCTGAGCAGGCGCGAGTGCTCGATCTTGGCGCAGGAACTGGAAGGATTGGTAAAGCTTTCCTGGCAGCGGGAGATTTCTACGTTGGAGTGGATTCGTCACTTGGGATGTTGCAGGAGTTTTCAGCCAAGCCAGAGTTCCGCCAATCGCAAACCTCTTTTCTCGTTCAGGCTGAGGGACGGCAACTTCCGTTCAAGAATGCCAGCTTCGATCTGATATTGCTCATGCGAGTGCTGAGTGCCGCAAATTCACGGGAGATGCTCGAGGAATGCCGTCGTGTGCTGCGGCCCGGCGGAATCGTTGCGGTGGGTCATGCGCGGGGACCGGAATCGGGAGTTGATGCGCAGCTCAAGCGCCAGCTCATGACAATCCTTGAAGCAATGCAGGTTCCCTGGCACCAGCCCAGAGAATCGCGCCGGCAGGCCCTTGGCTGGCTTGAATCCGCATCTGTGCGCCATTCACACCGTGAGGCAGCTTCCTGGAAAGTTACTACCAGCGCGGAAGAATTTTTGTCGCGGCATCGAACAGGCGCCAGGTTTGCCGCCTTGCCTCTGTCCATTCAGGAGGAAGCATTGGCGAGATTGCGCGCATGGGCTGAAACAAATTTTGGTTCTGTGAACGCCGGTTTTGAAGAGCACCATAGTTTTGATCTGGATATTTTTGAATTCTGACACAGGAAAGTTTCGAGATAAGAAAGCCGATGAAGAACGAGAAGCACGTTCAGCCAGCACATGGCGTAGAACTTTTGTCCGGCTCCCTAACGGATGCAGCTATTCAACAAGCCACTGGAAACAGTCCTGACTTCGCCATATTGCCCTGGGTCAATGTAGTGAAGATAGGCGGGCAAAGCATTATGGACCGCGGACGCAGCGCAGTGTATCCATTGGTGCAGGAGATTGTAGAGAACCTTAGCCGGCATAAGATGATTCTGGGAACCGGAGCAGGGACCCGCGCACGCCACATTTACAGCTTGGCCATTGATCTTGGTCTTCCAACCGGAGTTCTTACTGTGCTGGGTACGGCCGTGGCCTGGCAGAACGCGCAGATGTTGCATTATCTGCTGGCACAATACGGTATTCCCTTCATTGAGCCGGAAGGTTTCAGTACCTTGCCTCATTATTTAATGGAACGCGGCGCAGTGGTTTGCCAGGGAATGCCGCCTTACAAACTGTGGGAACCGAATCCGGTAGTCGGCCGCATTCCACCGCAACGTACGGATACAGGCTGTTTCCTCATCGCTGAGGTATTTGGTGCGCGCAAGATGATTTACGTAAAGGATGAAGACGGGCTCTATACTGCCGATCCCAAGAAGCATCCATCTTCCGAATACATCCCCCGTATCAGCGTGGAGGAATTATTGGCACGCGACCTTGAAGACTTGATCGTGGAGAGGGCGGTGCTGGAGTTTATGGCAAGGGCACGTAACATTCGTGAGATTCAGTTCATTAACGGACTAAAGCCCGGTCAACTCACGGCGGCGTTGAACGGTGAACCTGTCGGGACCGTCATCTACAGAAACGGAGATGCCAAATGAGCTTCGATCATTCCAACTCTCAGCATGTCACATCAAGTTTAATGCGTGAATCATTGGTGGATAAAAATGTCATGGCCCGCACCGAGGCTTCAGTATCCGCAATTCTGCCTGATGTAAACGTGATCCAGATCGGGGGGCATTCGATCATGGACCGGGGACGTTCGGCGTTGCTTCCTCTGCTCGATGAAATTGTGGCCAATCAAGCAGAACACAGAATGATCATAGGCGTTGGGGCTGGCGTGCGCTCGCGCCACATCTTCTCCGTAGGGCTCGATTTAGGCTTGCCTACCGGCGCACTGGCTGCTCTTAGCGCAAAAGATTCCGCGCAGAATGCTTACATGGTTTCCTGCTTGCTGGCAAAACATGGATTTGTATATCTGGAAGCGCCCTTCGTAGTGCAATTGCTTCCAGCCATGCTGGCCGCTGCTCGCGGCGCGGTTTTTAATGGCATTCCGCCTTACTCGCTATGGGAGCATCCGCCTCTTCAGGGTAAGCTGCCGCCGCACGGTAGTGACGCCGGGTCATATCTAATCGGTGAAGTTTTTGGCGCGCGCAGCGTCATCCTGCTCAAGGATGTTGATGGACTCTACACAGTGGATCCCAAACTCGATCCGGCGGCGGAATTTATCCCAGAGGCCAGTGCGCAGGAACTAATTGATAAAAAACTCCGCACGCTTCCCATTGAACCGGTGGTGCTGGATCTGCTCACGCGGGCAAAATTAGCGCGCAGTGTCCGGATCATCAACGGCTTGACGCCCGGCAATCTTACGCGCGCTCTCAAAGGAGATCCAATAGGTACGTTGATCAAGCAATAGAGCAGGCAATTCAAATATTGATGGCGAGCTGTTCTAACGCCACGGTCCTAAGATCAGGTTCCTGAACGGGTGCCATCACGACCAAGACCTGGACGGAAGTCTGCGGTTGGCTATAGATTTGATTCACACTAGAATAGGAGCAGCCAGGGAAGGGAAACATGGCAGTCCTCGATTGGTCACAATGTTCTGCGGTTGAAAGGATACCCGGCAAGGTGAGCGGAGCGTGGGTAGTGCGCGGCACTCGTATGCCCGTTTCCGCTATTTTTGAGAACCTTGAAGCCGGCGCCAACATTGACGACATCCTCCAATGGTTTGACGGTCTAAATCGCGAGCAGATCAAGGCGATCATTGACTTTGCCGCGCGCAGCCTTGAGACACCTGCGTCCGTTCGCTGATGCTCGTCCTCTTCGATCAAGGTACCCCGGTTCCGATCCGCCCATTCCTTATCGGTCACACCATCAAGACAGCGGCAGAACAAGGCTGGAGTACGTTATCGAACGGCAATTTGCTTAATGCGGCTGAAGCCGCTGGTTTTGAAATACTGGTTACTACCGACAAGAACTTCACTCATCAACAGAACCTCTAGGGCCGCAAGATCGCTATTGTGGTTCTCGGCAACCAGCAGTGGCCGGTGCTTCGCGTTCACATTCGAGCCGTCGTGGACGCGGTGAATACCGCCCTGCCCGGAAGCTATATTTTGGTGGAGATGCCGACTAAATAGGTCCTCACTTTGCGGCTCGGTCCAACCTGACAACCCCAGCAAGCTGGGGCCGGGCGAAAATTCCCTGATTAATACGTTTCATTCGCAGGGACCGGTTGGCGACTTTGAAGGACTGCTGGTCTTCACGTGGGACCCCAGGGAAAAAGCATATAAGCTTTACATTTTCGGCACCAATCTTCCCGGTGCTCTTGTCGAGACCGGCGCGTTTGAAGGCGGCGCTCTCGTTTTTCGCTCCGAGATCACGGCGCAAGTCGCCACCGTGAAACTCCGCAATACCACGCGCGTCACAGAGCCGGGAAAAATGGTGAGCGAACAATTCATGGCCCGTGGAGACGCACCGGAAACGCTTCTCGTCCACGTTGAGGCGAAGAAGCGCTAACGGCAAAGAATATTTTGGCTAGATGTTCGCGGACGCCGCTGCCGCTTGCTTTTGCATTCTTTCAAGTGCGGCTCGCTCCCGCTTGCCCAGATACGTTCCCAGAGCGGTCCCCACCACGCCGTTCAGAGAATAGATGAGTCCGGAGTATCCAGCTATGTTCACCGGCAATGCCAGCGCCCCCACAATCACCAGCACCCCTACCCCAGCAAAACTCAACTGGA
>DATBVH010000488.1:0-7480 GCA_036515395.1 Candidatus Angelobacter sp. | reverse complement strand
GAAAATGTGCTGGCGCAGCGCAAAGCGTTCCGCAAAATCCCGGCGGAGCGCCTGCGAATGGAAGACTATTTTTCAGACGATCGCAGCACGGCTGACGCCACTTATTCTCAGCATGCCGCCCTCATCGAAGGGTATGTTTTTGACCGTATTCATTTCCGTGTATCGGGAGAAAGTTTTCGGGCCACCGATCTGGCGCACTGGCTGGCGCTTGACGTTGCCTCCAGAGCACTGGAAGACGCGGGCTGGCCTCAAGCGGCAGGAATTCCGAAGGAGTCCACGCGCGTTATCATCGGGAACACATTGACCGGAGAGTTTTCCCGGGCGTCCGTGCTACGGCTGAGATGGCCTTACGTACGCCGCGCTTTGGAGTCCGTTCTTACCGAACGCAAACTGGAAATACCCGAACTACAGGAACTGCTGGAAGCGCTCGAGGACAAGTTCAAAGGACCCTTTGCACCGGTGGGCGAAGATACATTGGCGGGTGGTTTGTCTAATACTATCGCTGGCCGAATCAGCAACTTTTTCGATTTGGGCGGAGGATGCTTTTCGCTGGATGGTGCCTGTGCTTCTTCGCTGCTGGCCGTAGCCGAAGCCTGTTCGGCGCTGAGCTCGGGAGAAATTGATGTTGCGCTTGCCGGTGGCGTGGATCTGAGCGTGGATCCTTTCGAACTGGTTGGCTTTGCCAAGGTTGGAGCTTTGGCTTCCGGCGCCATGCGGGTTTTCGACCAACATCCAACGGGGTTTCTGCCCGGCGAAGGATGTGGGTTCGTTGTGCTCATGCGCTACGCGGACGCCCTCTCGTTGCGAGCCAACATTCGCGCGGTAATTCGTGGCTGGGGTATCTCCTCCGACGGTGCAGGTGGAATAACCCGGCCCGATGTGGAGGGCCAACTGCTCGCGGTGATGCGCGCTTATCAGCGAGCGGGATTCGGAATGGACAGCGTTTCCTTTTTCGAAGGACACGGAACGGGAACAGCCGTCGGCGATGCCACGGAACTGGAAGTCTTATCGCGCGCTCGCGCGTCAGCAATGATGGTCAGGCCAGGTAACTTTCAAGCCGTGGTTGGTTCAGTTAAGGCGATCATCGGCCATACAAAGGCGGCCGCCGGCGTGGGCGGATTGATCAAGACCATAAAAGCATTACAGACTCGCATTCTGCCTCCGACCACAGGCTGCGTGAACCCACATTTATGGCTCAAGCAAAAAGACGCGCCTCTGCGCCAAATACCAGTCGCGGAGCCCTGGCCTGCGGACCAACCCTTGCGTGCGGGCGTAAGCGCCATGGGCTTCGGTGGAATCAATTGTCACGTTGTATTGGAAAATCCGGAGCATGGCCTGGTTCGAGAATTGACCAAATACGAATCTGAACTGGTGCATTCGCATCAAGGAGTAGAGCTGTTTTGCTTTGCCGCTCCCGATGTTGCAAGTTTAAGAGGACAAATCAGACAGATTAGCGCGTATGTCGCGCGGCTTTCCCTTAGCGAGCTTACAGATCTTGCGGCCACACTGGCTGAGAAGTGCATACCGTCAGCATGGCGAGCTGCCGTAGTAGCTGCCTCGCCGGAAGAGTTGCAGGAACGATTGCAAAAGATCGATGCGGCGCTGGCCTCCGGATCACAGATTTTTGACGCCGAAGCAGGAATATTTGCGGCGACAGTCTCCGCTTCTCCACATATCACCTTTCTCTTTCCCGGTCAGGGTTCACCCGTGTACATGGATGGAGGTGTTTTACCGTTACGCTATCCCGGCTTCAGATACTTATTCGAAAAAAGCGTAACTGCGCATGGTAGTCAGGATGAGCCGGAAACCCAGGCTAGACCAGTAGCCACGGACATCGCTCAGCCGACCATTGTGCGGACTGAGATTGCCGGATTAAAGCTGCTGCAACAAGCCGGAATAGAAGCAAGGTCCGCCATTGGCCATAGTCTGGGAGAGCTTGTGGCCCTGCACTGGGCCGAGGTTTTCGATGAAGCCGCGCTTCTGCGCATCGTTGCAACGCGAGGTAAAAGCATGGCGGGACACGGTCTTTCCGTGAAACAGCCTGCGGAAGGAGCAATGGCAATGATCGCCGCGGATGCGGAGGCGGTCATCGGGTTGTTGCAAGCAGAACCAGTAGTGGTGGCCGGCATCAACTCGCCTCTGCAAACCATTATTTCGGGCGAAGTCCAGGCAGTTCACAGGGTGGTGGAGCGGGCAAAGGAAATGCTCCTCAGGGCGACTCTGCTATCTGTACGGCACGCGTTCCACTCGCCTTTGATGGCATCCGCCGAAGCAGCTCTGGGAGAACAATTGGCCCAAGAGCAGATACAGGCTCCGGCAAAAAAAATATATTCCACCGTAAGTGGCACAGTCATTTCCACGAAAGAAACAATCGCGGAGATGCTGGTAACGCAGTTGACGGCGCCGGTTCTGTTTTATTCCGCCATGCAGAAGACTATTCGCGAAACCGATTTATTCATCGAGGTTGGACCCGGCGATGTATTGACGGAAATCAGCCGCTCCTTCGTGAAGATCCCGGTGATCGCAACGGATTTTGGCGGTGGTTCCTTGAAAGGATTCCTGCTAGCTGCGGCGGCTGCTTTCACCATGGGCGCCCCGGTAAAAATGCGAGAGCTCTTTGCCGGCAGGTTCCGGCGGAAATTTTCTCTCGATTGGAGCCCGACATTCTTTGCCAATCCTTGTGAGATGCTGCCCGCTTTCGAGCGGAAAGTTACCCAGACATCCAAAAAACTCCCACCTCCATCTTCCTCGGCGCATGAAAATGGCAATGCTGACGTTTTAACAGAGCTGATTCAACTAGTAGCGCGGCGTTGCGAGCTTCCTCCGGAAGCGATCAGTGGAACGAGCCGTTTGCGGGACGATCTGCACCTGAACTCGATTGCCGTAAGCCAGATTGTAGTAGAGGTAGCAAAAAAAATAGGAGTGCAAGCTCCGCCTCATCCGACAGCATACTCGAATGTTTCCTTGATGGAAGCGGCAGAAGCATTGAAAGCCATACAGGCTGTGCAAAAAAACGGTTGCAGGTCACAGCTCTCCGCCTCAAACACCCTTTCTGGAGTAGAACCCTGGGTTCGAGCTTTTGCTTCCGTGCTGGTCGAGGAACCGTTGGGTCAAGACAAACCCTTAAACGCTTCGGGAGAATGGGTGGTGCTTGCGCCCGACGCGCATGAGAGGGCCGCGCTTTTACAACAGGAACTACGAGAAGAAAAGACGGGAGCGGGCGTGGTGGTTTGGCTTCCTCCGGAGCCCGATAAATCAAATCTCTCGCTGTTGCTGGAGGCAACCAGGCTGGCGAAGTCGCGGCGCTCTTCATTGATTGTTGTACAGCATGGATGGGGAGCTTCAGCCTTCTGCCGCAGTTTGCATCAGGAGGCTCCGCACATCCCCATAGCCGTGATTAATGTGTCACCACAGCTTAAGAGCGTAAGCGGCTTGGTGCTTCGGGAAATCGCCGGGCTTTCCGGATTTGTTGAGGTACATTACGACGATCGAGGCATGCGGCTGCTGGAGAAGTTGGTTGCGCTGCCTCTTGCCAGGCGAAGTGTTCCATTGGCTTTAAGCAAGAGCGATGTTCTATTGGTGACCGGAGGAGGAAAAGGCATTGGATCCGAATGCGCTTTGCATCTTGCTCGTGAAAGCCGCTGCAAAGTCATTTTAGTTGGACGGTCTAAACCGGAATCCGATCCTCCACTGGCTAAAAATCTGGAACGGTTCGCGGCAAACGGAATTGTTTTCCAGTACGTCTCTTTAGACATAACCGACGGCAGTCAAGTCGGGGCAGCGATCCAAAGACTCCAAGCTGAAATGGGCTCTATTACGGGCGTACTGCATGCGGCCGGAACTAACTCACCGCGCACCCTGGAGGAATTGGATGAAGCGCAATTTGAGAAAGCCCTGGCTCCAAAGTTGCACGGCGCTCAAAATCTGCTTTCGTCCTTGCGAATGGAGCAACTGCGCTTCTTCATTGCGTTTGGATCAATCATTGCCCGCACCGGGCTCCACGGAGAAGCGCATTACGGGTTGGCGAATGAATGGCTAGCGGCGTTCGTGAAAAAGGTCCAGACGCAGCAGCCACATTGCCGCTGTATGGTCCTGGAGTGGTCTGTCTGGTCGGGCGCAGGCATGGGTGTGAACCTGGGAACAATCGAATCTTTGCGTGCTCAGGGTGTAATGCCAATTTCTGTGGAAGCCGGAACAAAGATGATAGAAGACTTGCTTCAAGCGCCACCAGAAGAGACAAGACTTGTCATCAGCAGTCGGTTTTCACAAAGCCAGATGCTGCTCAAGGAAAGCGAATTACCATTGCTTCGCTTCCTGGAGACGCCACGAATTTATTATCCCGGGGTCGAACTGGTGGTCGACTCGGACATTTCCGTCTCCAGCGATCTCTATCTAGTGGACCACGTGCTGGGAAAAGAGCATTTATTTCCAGCTGTGGTTGCCATGGAAGCAATGGCGCAGGTGGCAAATGTATTGTTGAACATCCCAGGGACGCTGGTATTCGAAGACCTGGAGTTTGCGCAAGCGATTTCTGTGCCTCAGCGGGGAAAAATCAAGCTGCGAGTCGCGGCGTTGGTAACGACGGAAAACGTCAAGCTTGTGGTGAGGACAGACGCAACCGGATTTGCAGTCGATCACTTTCGTGCCACTTGCAGAAAGGCTAATGGAGAAGTGGCACGAAACTCCACGGCAGTAACCGCAAGACCAGATCCCGTTCCGCTGGATTGCGAACGAGACCTATACCGGCAGCTTTTGTTTCATGCGGGCAGGTTCCGTTGCGTCAGAGCATATTACCGGCTCAATGCCAAAGAATGCATTGCAGAGCTCAAGCGCAGATCCAATGACAACTGGTTTGCCCGTCATCTCCCTGGACAATGGCTGTTGGGCCGGCCCGACATTCGTGACGCCGCAATTCATGCGATCCAGGCATGCATTCCTCATGCACGAGTGATTCCGGTTGAAGTCCAGAAGCTTGTGATTGCCAACACGGAGCTGCCCGACTGCTGCTACGTGCACGCGCAAGAGGTTTCACACCACGGTGCAATATTGACCTATGACATGAAAATTGTAGATGCGAACGGAGAATCGCTGGAAGAATGGACAGGGCTGAAGCTGAAAATCGTAGAGGCGATTAAACCCGACTCCTGGCCTGCGGCGACCTTGGGACCATATCTACAGCGTAAGATGGCTGAGCTTGCTCCGTCCGTGCCCATGACGGTGGCGCTTGACCAGACCGGCTGCGAAGCTGCTCCCGACTACCGTTCAGAAATCTATCATCGCCCATACGGAAGGCCTGAATTGCAAGGGAAGAAATGCGCTTCCCTGTCTCATTCCGACAATCTGACTATGCTGGTGGCCGGCGACCAGTTACTGGCTTGCGATCTGGAAGCCGTTGCCAGCGTGAACTGTTCGTGGAAAGAGTTGCTGGGTGAGCAGCATTACGCTCTGGCCAAACTGATTAGCGATCATTCGACGGAGGATTTTGATGTCGCGGCTACACGTGTATGGTCGGCTTTGGAATGCCTCAAGAAGGCCGAGATCGGAGATGACGCACCGCTTTCAATGTTGCCACTCAACGAGGAACACTGGGTTCTGATGCGGTCTGGAACAAATCTCCTGGCGACCTTTTCCGCCAAAGTGACGGGGAGGGCTGCTCCTCTTGTTTCGGCCATATTGGTGAACGACCAGAGTACACAACGGACCGGTGAATTGATAAGTTTTTGATACAGGTGAGAACAGGTGTGTCCATGGCGGCTTACGAACAGCGACGCAGGGTGGGATTCAAAGACACGAATCTGACAGGGAATGTCTATTTCCTGAGCCACTTTGCCTGGCAGGGCGAGTGCCGCGAATCCTTCCTGCAGGAGCATTTTCCGGAAATTCTCGAAGAGCTGCAGAAAGGATTCTGCCTGATTACCACCTATTCAAACTGCGAATATCTGGCTGAATTGAATGCGTTTGATGACGTAATTGTCCGCATGCGTCTGGGATCTCTCAGCCAGACCCAAATCACAATGCTCTTTGAATACTGGAAATCCGCGCATGGAACAGAGGAGATAGTGGCGCGCGGAGAACAAAGAATCGCATGTTTCCAGCGGAGTGCGCAGGGGCTTTTGCCCGTCAACGTTCCGTCAAAGCTCAAAGCAGCTATTTCACAATATTCAGATGTCTTGGGATAGGAGTCGGCTTCATTCAGCAGTAATCGAAGGAGTGTACTATGCATGTTTCTGTGAAGATGCAACCGGCAGTAAGCGAGCACCAAAGCTTCCACACCAAGCTCAACACCGTTTGGCACAAACGGGCTTTGCAGCTTTTTATGATCGTGGTCCTGGCCCATTGGGTGGAACACGTTGCCCAGGGCTGGCAGGTGTATGTTCTGGGATGGCCACGGCATCATGCTGGAGGGTTTTTAGGTCAGCTCTATCCCTGGCTGGTGACTACGGAGCTGCTTCATTATGGTTATGCGCTTGTCATGCTGATCGGCATCTGGGTTTTACGCAAGGGTTTCACTGGAAAGGCTGCCCAGTGGTGGACAATTGCCCTGGTGATACAGTTTTGGCACCATTTGGAACATCTTCTTCTGATAGGACAAGCCACGTTCCACCACAATCTTTTTGGATCACCGGTGCCAACCAGCGTTATTCAACTCATAGTTCCGAGAATCGAGCTTCACCTTTTCTACAATACGATCGTATTTGTTCCTATGGTCATTGGCATGTATTACCACGTGTTTCCGAGCAAGTCAGAAACTCATCGGGCAGCCTGCACCTGCGCTTGGCATGCCGCCTAAATCTTATTCCTGGATCGGAGAGGTTGGATTAGCCGCGCCGCGCTTCCCTTTTTTGCGGATCGTCCTGACTAAACCTTTTTTAGCCATTAGACCCGCCAGATGCCAAATTCTTTCGAGAGGCGCACCGCCGCGCCTCTCGTACTCTCCTGGCGAAGCCCTCGACAATACCGGTACAAGGCTTATGATTGGCCGTATTGAAATATTCGCGATACGCCTAGAAAATGGCGATACGGCAAATGTCTGCGGGAGGCATTAAGCGAAGAAGAGTTAAGAAATAGCCAGCTTGCATCGTGAATTCCTAACATCTTGCAACTGAGGTGGTTAGATCTGATTTTGAATCAACAAAATGCCGTTTGCTGGAATTCCGAAGGCGTGTAATGCTGACCAATTCCGTCCCTGGCCACCATTTCTGTTGCATTTAACCCTGTAGACTGCTGCACTCAGGAGAGCGCGAATTCATCTCTGATCCGCGCGCAGGCTCTAGCGCGTATCCATCTCAAAAAGCAAAACCCTGCTGAATCGAGATCGAGGCGACAACATTGCTTTTCATTCCAGCATGACACCGTGAGTTCTGACAGGTGTGCGGAATCAGACAATCGAGCATCATTTTTGCACCAGAGCACACTTCGCAGCTCCGATAAGGACTTTTCTGATCTAATGGCAACGCAAGACGGAGTTCAAGGTTTGGTT